>JBIIUN010000089.1:0-12720 GCA_044339945.1 Kapaibacterium sp. (SeqCode) | reverse complement strand
CACCTTGCCCTCGATTTGCGCGGGCTGTCGCAGCGTCAACCTAAGGGGCGCAGCTCCCGGCGCTGAGATCAAAAGGTCCCACGCCCACAGCGCCGGTGGCGGCGTCCTGTTCTTCCTTGCCCAGCACCAGGGGAAACCCGAAGCGCGCGCGGCGGCGCCCGGCCGACCTCACGCTGGCGCTGCACGTAGAGCTCCAACATAACGTCTTGCCGTTGGGCCTCGTTGGCCTTTCTGGTGCGGCGCAGGTTGGCCTTCATTCGGGGGGCCGCCGCGCTGGCAACGCCGGACGGTGCGCCCAAGGTTTTCCGCAGTTGGGAGAAATTCACCGGGCGGCACGATGGCGAAAGCGAAGGGGCGGTTTCAAAAATGACAGACTGAGCGGCGGCTCGCCCAAGGGATGTTGCCGAATTGTTACCCCGCGTCCGCGGAAGTTTCAGCCGTCCGGATTTCGCTGACGGGACGCTTTGGTAGGAGTCGCCAGGATCAATCGATAGGTTGGGCATGGTCGCCTCCTCGAACAAGGCGGCCAGCATCGATAACGATGGACCTTACGACGTTCCTACGCCCCTTGGCATCCCGCCGCCGCCGCCAACTCGACCGCATGGATCCGGTCAAGGCTCAGGCCGATGCGCTGGCGGGCTTGGTCCGGCGGGCGGAGACGACCCGCTTCGGGCGGGACCATGACTTTGCTCACATCCGGACGGTCAGGGATTTCCAAGACCGGGTGCCGGTCAGGCAGTTTGACGACTTCTGGGAGCAATACTGGAAGGCATCGTGGCCCGTGCTGGACGACGTCACCTGGCCTGGGCGAATCCCGTTCTTCGCGATGACCTCCGGCACGACCACGGGGCGGACCAAATACATCCCGGTGACCCGTGGCATCATCAAGGACAACGAGCGGGTGGGTTTCGACCTGCTGGCCTTTCACCTCGCCCACCGGCCGAACAGCCGGCCATTGGCCGGGCGGTCCTTCATCTTGGGAGGCAGCACCGCGTTGGAGGAGCCCGCGCCGGGCATTTTCGCCGGGGATGTGAGTGGCATCAACACCAAGCTCACACCCCTGTGGGTGAAGCGGAACATCCTGCCGAAGCCGGAGCAGTCACGCATCTCCAACTGGGACGAAAAGTTGGACGTGTTCTCGCGCCTCGTGCTGGACGAGCGGGTCACGATGATGTCCGGCATGTGCAATTGGGTGCTGTTCATGCTGGATCGGATTCGCGAGCTGAAGCGCCAGGCGGGCACGCTGGACGGTCCGACCTTCCCTGAACTCCAACTGCTCATCCACGGGGGCGTCGCGATGGACATTTATCGCGACCGGTTGGCTCCGCATCTTGAGGGCAGTCCGGTAGAAACCCGGGAACTGTATCCGGCCAGCGAAGGGTTCATTGCATGCGCGGACCGCCTGCCCGGGGAGGGGTTGCGCATGATGTGTGACAATCGCCTGTTCCTGGAATTCATTCCCCTCGGAGAATTGGGCGGGAGTCGGCCGGTCCGGCACTGGGTGGCCAACTTGGAGCGGGACGTGGACTACGCGCTCGTGCTGTCGAACTGCGCCGGGCTTTGGGCCTACCTCCTGGGCGATGTCGTGCGGTTTGTGGAAACCCGGCCCCCGCGCCTGCACATCCTCGGGCGAATCGCCCAGAAGCTGAACCCATTTGGTGAACATCTGATTGCCGCCGAACTGGAGGACGCAGTCCAGCAGGCTGCCCGGGAGGTGGGCATCGTGTTGGTGGAGTTTTCGGTGGGGCCGGTGTTTCCCTCCCGGCCGGGCACTCCCGGCCACCATGTCTACTTGGTCGAAACGGCGACGCCACTTCCGGTGGACGAAGCCCGCGACCGGCGGTTCGTGACCAAACTGGACGGCGTGTTGCGGGCTGGAAACTATGACTACGATGGCCACCGGGATGGCGATTCCGCCATCGGCATACCCCGCGTGCATTGGCTCGCGCCCGGCGCGTTCGAAGGATGGATGCGCGCGAAGGGAAAGCTGGGGCGTCAGCACAAGGTGCCCCACGTCACTCCCTCCCCTGAACGTTTCGCCCAATTGTGCCGCGAAATGGGCGTGACCCTAGACTCGGCGAACCCGCCCGAACCCCCAATCCCGCCCGCGAAATGAATCCGCCGCCGTCCTCCGTCGTTTCCCTGGTCACCGGTGGCTGTGGATTCATCGGACTGCATCTGGTGCGCTTGTTGGCGGACGCAGGACATCGGGTGAGGGTGCTCGACTTGGTGCGTTCGCCCCACCTGGATTCGCAGGCAGAGCTGATCGTTGGATCAATCCTGGACTCGGAGGCCCTCCGCCGGGCTACCGCCGGCGCTGACTACGTGTTTCATCTCGCGGCCAATCCCGACCTCTGGGCGGCGGACAAAGGCACGTTCACAGTCACCAACTACGATGGGACCCTAGCGGTGCTGGCAGAAGCGAAAAGGTGCCGGGTCCGGCGGCTGGTTCACTGCTCCACCGAATCCATTCTCAAAGGGGTTCGGGAAACGGGCGCGGCGCTGGCCGACGAGTCGGTCCGGAGAACGGTGGCGGACATGCCCGGACCGTATTGCCGTTCCAAGTTTCTCGCGGAAGAAGCTGCCCGGGAGGCGGCGCGCAATGGCCAGCCCGTCGTGATCGTGAACCCCACCCTGCCGATTGGGCCGGGCGATTTCCGGGTGACCCCGCCCACCCGGATGTTGCTCGATTTCATCAACGGGGCGAATCCCGCCTACCTTGAGTTTGAAATGAACATGGTGGATGTGCGTGATGCGGCGCTCGGTCATCTCCTCGCGGCGCAGCACGGACGGATCGGTGAACGCTATATCCTGGGCGGGGAAAACCTGCGCCTTTCGCAAGTGCTGGAGTGTCTGGAGGAACTGACTGGCTTGCCGATGCCCCGGACGCAAATTCCCTACGCATTGGCCCTGGTGGTGGCGGCGATTTCGGAGTTCACGGCCGACCAAGTGACGCGCCGCGCGCCCAGGGCTTCGCTGACGGGCGTCCGGCTGGCTGGGACGGCGATGACCTTTGACAGTTCACGGGCCCGGGAGGAACTGGGCCTGCGCCCGCGTCCGGCTCGCACGGCGTTGCGGGAGGCGATTCGCTGGTTGCAGGCCGAGGGGCGGATCGAGCGGTCGCTTCCCAACGGGTCCGCCCCGGTGTGGGCCGGGCCGGTCATCTCCTGAGCCAAGCCGGCGATCAGCGCTTCCTATGGGCCATCCAATGCCAGTTACGTCCAAACCTTCGGAATCCTCCGTCTACGCCGCCCGGCATCTCGAATCCGAGGTGAGGACTTACGCCCGCTCTTTTCCAACCAAGTTCAGTCATGCGTCCGGCTGCTTCCTTCACGCGGCCGATGGGACAACCTACGTGGATTTCTTCGCCGGCGCGGGCGCGCTCAATTACGGACACAATCACCCGCTCCTGCGGGAGCGCCTGATCCGATATATGCTCAACGACGGCATCGCGCATGGGTTGGACATGGATACTTCGGCCAAGGAGGAGTTTCTGTTGACGTTCGCGGCGCTGATACTTAAGCCGCGCGGTCTCGATTACGTCGTCCAATTGCCCGGTCCGGCGGGCACCAATGCCGTCGAGGCCGCCCTGAAATTGGCGCGAAAATGCACCGGCCGCCAAACGGTCGTGGCCTTCACCAACGGCTACCATGGAGTCTCCGCCGGTGCTTTGGCCGTGACGGGCAACCGCTACCAACGGGCGGCCGCCGGAGTTGCCCTGCCGCACGTCTTCCGGGCTCCGTTTGACGGGTATCTGGGGCCGGCCGTGGACACCATCGGCCTGCTGGCAAAGATGCTGCGTGACGCCAGCAGCGGGTTGGATCTGCCGGCCGCTGTCATCGTTGAAACCGTCCAGGGAGAAGGGGGGCTCAACGTTGCGGGCGACGAATGGCTGCGCCGACTGGAGGCCCTCTGCCGCGACGAGGGAATTCTCCTCATCGTGGACGACATACAGGCTGGCTGCGGGCGGACCGGCACCTTCTTTAGCTTTGAGTCCGCGGGTATCCGGCCTGACATCGTGACGCTGTCAAAATCGCTGAGTGCATTCGGGCTGCCGCTGTCGGTGACGCTGTTTCGTCGGGAGCTCGACCAATGGCAACCAGGGGAGCACAACGGCACCTTTCGCGGGAACAATCACGCCTTCATCACCGCGGCCGAAGCCCTGCGGCTTTTTTGGAGCAGCAACGACTTTGCGGCCCAAATCCGCCGTTCCACGGAACTTCTCGGGACTGGGCTGACGCAGATTGCCGGCGCTTCCGGCGCTTCCTTTCGGACCAAAGGGCGCGGCCTGATGCAAGGGGTCGAGTGTCCTGACGGCGAGACCGCCAGAGCGGTTTCCCGGGCGGCTTTCCGGCGCGGACTGATCGTGGAGACCAGCGGCCCCGCGGGCGAGGTGGTGAAGTGCCTTCCACCGCTGACCATAACCGCACCCATCATGGGAGACGCCTTGGAACGTCTCGGTGCAGCCTTCGCAGAGGTTGGAGGTTAGCGCGGTGCGCCGTTGTGGCGACGCGGATTCAATCGGGTTGGGCGCGGCGGGGAAGAACAGGATTGAACATGGTTCGGTCGAGTCGGCGGCCGCGAACGCGCTGGATACCAGTTGGGGCAGCCCGAGCTTTTGTGAGCCCTGCACGGGTGAGCCCCGACCTGAAGGTGATGGAGGCGGATACGCGCCGGATGCGCGGCGGTGGTCCGTTCGTCTTTGCCCAGGTCAAGCACGGCGGCGGCGTAGATGAAATCGTCGGCCATCTGCTGCATGCCTGGCAACATGCCTGCGGCGTGGCGCATCACCACTGAGCGCAAGTTTCCGCTTCGTTCCTTGCGCGAACCGGTCCGGCCCGCGTTTGCTTGGCGCCCGATGAAACGATTCGTGCTGTGGGGCGGCGCCGTGCTGGCGTTCGCGGTTCGCGTGTGCGGCTGGGATTACGAGGGGCACCGCCTGATCAACGAGTTGGCCCTCGCGAGCTTGCCGACGAATTTCCCCGCGTTTGTCCGCGAGCCCACCAATGCCGAACGCATCGCCTTCCTCGCCGGCGAGGCGGACCGCTGGCGCAACACCAGCGAGCTCGGCCTCAAGCACGCCAACAACCCCGACCATTTCCTCGACCTGGAGGACCTGCCCGCGCTCGGGCTCAGCGTGTCGAATGTCAGCGCGTTCCGGCACGAGTTTGTCGCCCAGGTGGCGCTCGCCCGGGCGAAGGATCCGGCGAAGTTCCCGCCGACCGATCCCGTGGTGGACCAGGATCGAACCAAGTGGCTGCCGGGGTTCCTGCCGTGGCGGATCACGGAGGACTACGGCCGGCTGAAGTCCGCGTTCAGCTACCTGCGCACCTTCGAGCAGTTCGGCGGGACGGCGGAGGAAATCGCCAACGCCCGCGGCAACGTGGTTTATCTCATGGGCCTCATGGGCCATTTCATCGGCGACACCGTGCAGCCCCTGCACGTCACCCGGAGCTACAACGGCTGGGTGATGGCCAATCCCAACGGCTACACGACGAACCGCACCTTCCATGCGTGGATCGACGGCGGTTACCTCCGCAAGGTCGGGCTCGACCGGGCGGCGTTGGTGGCCCGGATCAACCCGGCGAAGTCTGTCTGGGAACGGACGCCCGGGGCAAATCGCGACAATCTGTTCCCGCTGGCCCTCGGGTTCGTGGCGCAGCAGGCCCCGCACGTCGAGGCCTTGTATCAGATGGAGAAGGACGGCCGCCTGTCGGGCAACGGCGAGCGCGGACTCGAGGGCCGAGACTTCCTCGGCCGGCAAATGCTGCTTGGCGGCCAGATGCTCGGGGATCTTTGGCTCACCGCCTGGCAGACGGCGCCCGTGGACGGCTACCTGCGCAGCCAGTTGGTGCTCCGGCAGACCGGCGGGGTCCCGCCCAAATAATCCGTAAGCATTTCGCCAACTTGGCCTTGCACTTGCCTGCCGAATGACGTTCTTAGCGCGCGCTCCGGGGCATGGTTGTCCCGGGCGCCGTTGAATCGTCACCGATGCACCCACTTCGTCCCTCCAGTTCGCCGTTGCAACGCCTCCAAGTGAAGGCGACCCAGAAGCCTGTGAACTTCCTCTGCCTGGCCCCGCAGGCGCAGAGCGTTTTCCTGGTCGGGGATTTCAATGACTGGGATGCGACCAGTCACCCGATGAAGAAGGGGTTTGATGGCTCGTGGCAGCTGGCGGTCACCTTGGGCCACGGCGGCCATCACTACCAATTCCTCGTGGATGGCAAACCGGTCAACGACCCCCGGGCCCAGGGGCTTGCCCGCAACGAGCGCGGCGAAAAAGTCTCGATGATCCTCGTGAGCTGACGCCCGGGCCGAAGAGGCCGTTTGCCGGCGGGCGTTGGATGGCGGAGCTTGGCGCCATGAAGTTGCTGACACCGACTGAAATTCGCTCCGCCCAATCCTCAGTGCCGCTCTGGCGACGGCGCGGCAAAACCATCCGGCGCGAGCTGGTCTTCCCCGATTTCGTCGGGGCGATGAAGTTCGTGAACGCCGTCGCCCGGGCGGCGGAAAAGGCCCAGCACCACCCCGACATCGACATCCGCTGGAACCGGGTGACGCTGACCCTCAGCACCCATGACGCCGGCGGCCTCACCGCCAACGATTTCGCGTTGGCGGCCGTCCTGGATCGGTGCGCCGCCAGATGGACGGCCTGAAGGTGCATTCCCGATAGGGCTTCGTGCCGGTTCGGCATTGCTGGGAAAGGCCGCGCCCGGCACCTTGGCGGTGCTCTCCAAAATCCCTTTTCCTATGCGGAACCCCAGCCCACTCCCCGCCTGCGCCGCCGCCCGTCGGGCGTTTACCCTGATCGAGCTGCTGGTCGTGATTGCGATCATTGCCATCCTCGCCGGCATGCTGCTGCCCGCGCTCGGCAAGGCGAAGGCCAAGGCGCAGCAGACCAAGTGCATCAACAACAACCGCCAGGCCGGCTTGGGCACGATCATGTATGTGCAGGATTTCCGGGCCTACCCGGGCTGCCTGTTCGCCTCGGGCGGCTTCCGCTACGTCTGGGCGCCGCGCCTCTTCTCGCAGATCGGCACCAACCGGGCCGTGTTTTCCTGCCCCAGCGCGACGCCGCTCAGTTGGTGGGATACCAACGTCAACAGAACCCTCGGCGCCCCGAACCTGACCGGCGGCGGCCGTGATCCGTGGGGCATCAGCGAGACCAGCCTTTTCTCCATGGGCTACAACGACTGGGGCGCCGCCCCGGCCGGTGGCGCCCGGGGGTTGGGAGGCGACGTGGACATCTTCGGCGAAGTGAAGGAACCCGCGGTCAGGAACCCGTCCGAAATGATCATGCTCGGCGACAGCAAGCCGGGCACGGGCGGCAAGATCACCAGCACCAGCCGCGGCAGCTTCGACGGGAACATCGACCCGACGACCGAGGCGGAGTGGCCCTCCAATCGCCACACCGGGAGGACCGTCCTGATGTTCTGCGACGGCCACGCGGAAGCCGCCCGACGCAACGACGTGATCGACCCGAACAACGACACCTGGCATCGGCGCTGGAACAATGACGGCGGGCTGTCGTCCCGGTGGACCTTCAACCGGAACACCGCGGCGCGGATTGATCCGTAGCCGTGTGTTCGGGTGGGGAGATCGTCTCGGGGAAATTTGAGTTTTTCCTCCCGGGACCTTCCCGGATACGTTCCGGCGGTGGCCGATTCCACAATCCAACCGCTCCCCGCCGAATCCGCGTTGAACCGCGGCGCGGCGGCGTTCGTGACCACGCGATGGAGCGTGGTGCTCCGCGCGGGCGGGGTGACCGAACCCGATGCCGCCCAGGCCCTGGGGCAGCTTTACGTGGCTTACTGGTATCCGCTCTACGCCTACATCCGCCGGCGCGGACACGGCCCGGAGGCGGCCCGTGATTTCGTCCAGGAGATCTTTCTCCGCCTGCTGGAAAACAACCAACTGGCGTCCGTCGCGCCGGAGCGGGGCCGCTTCCGTTCCTATCTCCTGACCGCTGTGAACCACCTCCTTGCCGGCGATTGGCAGCGGCAGAATCGCGCCAAACGCGGCGCTGGGATCGCCCCGGTCGAACTGGATGCCCTCGCCGCCGAGGAGCGTTACCGCGTCGAACCGCCCGACGCCCGTTCCCCGGAGAAGCTCTTCGACCGGCGGTGGGCGCTCGCGTTGATCGACCGTGTGTTTGCCCGCCTCCGGGCCGAATGGGAAGCCGCGGGCAAGGGGGCCATGTTTGATGGGTTGCGCGGTTTCCTGTCGGGAGAGGACGCCCAGGGTTATGCTTCCGCCGGGGCGGCGGTCGGGCTAAGCGAGGGCGCCGCGCGCGTCACGGTGCACCGCCTGCGCCAGCAGTATCGCGAACGGCTGCGGGACGAGATTGCGCAGACCGTGGATGAACCCGGCCGTGTGGACGACGAACTGAGGCACCTGCTGGCCGCCCTGCGCGAATGAAGCGGTTCGTCCGTAACGAACCGGTCGCTTCGCTGCTATTCCCCATCAGCGGGTCCAGCCGGACCCCGGACTGAATCATGCCGTTGGCGACCGCCTGTCAGCGCTGCGGTTCCACCGCGTCGCACGAAAGCGCCTGGGGAGACTGCCCAGCGTGCGCACTGGAGTTTGGCCTGGCGGGCTACGACGTCGCGGCGATTTCCGCCGGCTTCGCGGATGAGCCGGCAACGTTGCGCGGCCGGTTTGGCGACTACGAGATCCTCGGTGAAATCGCCCACGGTGGCATGGGCATCGTCTATCGTGCCCGCCAGCTCAGCCTCAACCGCTTGGTCGCCCTGAAGATGATTCGGGCCGGGCAGTTGGCCACCGCCGCCGACATCCGGCGCTTCCGCGAGGAGGCCGGCACCGCCGCGCGGCTGCAACACCCAGGCATCGTGGCCGTGCACGAGTTTGGTGAACTCGACGGCCAGCATTATTTCGCGATGGAACTGGTCGAGGGCCGCAGCCTCGCCGAAGTCCTGGCGGGAAATCCGCTGCCGCCCGCCGAGGCCGCCCGCATCGTCGCGCAGGTGGCCGCCACGATGGGACACGCCCACGCGCACGGCGTCCTCCACCGCGACCTCAAGCCGTCCAACGTGATGCTGGATGCCCTCGGCCAGCCCCGGGTGCTGGACTTCGGGCTGGCCCGATCCGGCGAGTCTGCCGGGGATCCGACGCTGACTGGCACCGTGATGGGTTCGCCCAGCTACATGCCGCCGGAACAGGCGCTCGGGCGGCACCGGGAAGTCACCGTGCGCAGCGATGTCTATTCGCTCGGGGCCATCCTTTACGAAGCCCTGACGGGCCGGGCGCCGTTCCGCGCCGCCAGTGCCGTCGAGACCCTGCGACTGGTGACCGGCCAGGAACCCGTCGCCCCGCGTGAGCTGAATCCGCGCCTGCCGCGCGATCTCGAAACCATTTGCCTGCGGTGCCTCGCCAAGGCCCCGGCCGACCGCTACGGGAGCGCGGGTGAACTGGCCGAGGAACTGGAACGCTTCCGCCGGGGCGAACCCATCCTGGCCCGGCCTGTTTCGGCGCCGGAGCGCCTCGTGCGCTGGTCCCGGCGGCACCCGGCCCTCGCCGGCTCGTTGACTGCCATTGCCGTGCTCCTGCTGGCGGTGACGGGGATTTCCGTTGGCGCGGCCATCCGGCTTGAGCGGGCGCGGGCGCAGACTGCCGGGGCGGAAGCCGTCGCGCGGGAACAACTGCGGTCGGCGCTGCTGGCGCAGGCTCGGGCCAGCCGGTTCACGGGGCGAGCCGGACAACGCTTCGAGGCGCTCAAGGCGGCCGAATCGGCGGCGCGCATCCGCCCCGGGCGCGATGCCCGAGACGAGGTGGTGGCCGCGCTCGCGCTGCCCGACGTCGGCCGTGCGCCGGCTTGGTCGCTGACCAACATCGGCGCCCGCGTCCTGTTCGACCTCGACCGGGATCGCTACCTCGCCGAGGAGCCCGGCGGCGGCCTGTCCCTGCGCGGGTTGCGCACCCACGCCCCGCTGGCGCGGCTTGAAACCGACGGCAAACTGGTCCGCGGATTTCCCGTGTTTGCGCCGTCCGGCCGTTGGCTGGCCAGCCGCCTGAACGACGACTCGTTCCGCGTCTGGGTGCTGCCCGGCGGCGAGGTTGCCTGGGCGCTCACTAACCGTCCGTATCCGGACCGCACCCGCTCCACCCGTTTTGGCGACGAGATCGTTTTCGACCCGCAGGAACGCTGGCTTTCCGTCGGCCTGCCCGCGGGCGGGCTGACGTTTCACGAAACCGCTTCCGGCCGTGAGTTGGCGCGCTGGCGTAGTCCGCTGATCGCCCAACGCGCCGCCGTTTCGCCCGCCGGCGACCGCCTGGCCGTGGGTGATTTCACCGTCGCTTCCTCGAACCTCTTCGTCGTGTTGGTCGATCCGATGACCGGGGCTGAGACGGGGCGGCTGGAAGGAATTTCCGGCACCCGCGGACTGGCCTGGACGCCCGACGGTGGGAAGCTCGCCGTCGCGCGCGGCGGCCGGGTCGAGATTGTGGACGTCCCGTCGGGTCGCCAATATCGGCGCCTGGAAACGCCCGACGGTGCGGCCATGGACCTGCGCTTCGATCCGACCGGCGAATGGCTGCTGTCGCATTCGAGCCGCTCGGTATTCCGCTGGTGGTCGGTGCGAGAGGGGCGGGTCGCGCTCGAACTGACGGAGCCTGTGAATCTCGCGACGAAGATCGGCGTGTCCTCGGACTTCCGCCGGGTTGCCGGGGCCGGGCAGGCGCTGGAGGTGGGCGAGCACCGGTTCGAGCCGTCGGCCGTCTATCGCGCGGTGCCGCCGCCGGACGCCGCGTCGTCCTTCCAGATCGGCTCCGCCATCGGGACCGTGGACTTCAGCCCTGACGGCGGCTGGGTTTCGGTGGCCTGCCTCGACGAAGTCCACCTTCGCGACGCCAACACCGGCGCGCTCGTGGCCCGGCTGATCCGGCCATTGCAAAGCGACTGGCTCACGGCGCGTTTCGGCGCCGACCGCACCACGGTCTTCGTCAGCAGCCGGGCGCACGGGCTCTTCCGTTACCGGTTGGTCGCGGATGCGGCGGGCCGCTGGAACTTCGATGGCGGCGAACTGCTCGACGGCGAGAACGACTTCCTCCTGTGTTCGCTTCACCGGCCGACCGGTCGGCTGGCGCTCGCCTCGGCGCGCAAGCACAACGCCTTCAAGCTGCTGTCCCCCGACGGTTCGGCGCCGACCGTGAAATGGCCCGCCGTGCAGGCCTACGAGGTCGCCTTCAGCCCCGATGGCCGGACGTTGGCGGCCAATTCCGCCCCCGCGTCCGACGAGAAGGTCCCGCGGCAGATTGAACTGCGCGACGCGCTGACCGGCGAACTGCGGCGCACGCTCGACGCCGGCATCGGGGCGACCGCGCGCTGGAGTGCGGACGGGCGCTGGCTGCTCACCGCCACGATGCCGGACCGTGTGGACCTGTGGCGCACGGCCAGTTGGACCCGCGGGCCGGCGCTGCCGAAGGAGGTCCAGGCCGCCAACGGCACCTTCGCGCTGTCGCCGCACGGCGACTTGCTGGCCGTGTTCAACGAGGTGGAGACCTGGCTGGTGCGCACCGCGGACGGCGAATTGCTCGCGAAGCTGGCTGAACCACCCGGCACGCTCGGCTACGTCACGGACATGACCTTCAGTCCCGACGGCCGGAAGCTCGCCCTGCTGCGGCGCAACGCCGTGCTCGCGCTCTGGGACGTGGAACGGCTGCGCGCAGAGCTGGAGTCCCGCGGGCTGGGCTGGTGAGCGGCGGCAGGCGTTAAATCCGGCTCCTTTGCGGATTCCGAAAGATTCCCCGTAACGAATCCGCGAAAGCGTTGCTGTAGTGGTTGAGTCCGATTGGGCGTCCTGCCCGGTCCGCTCGCCATACACGATGACGCCAAGGAATTCACGGGGGGCAACACGCTGGCTGCTGGCCGCGCTGACCGGGTGGTGGGGCGCCGCGGCTTTGTTCGCCCAAGGCGGGCTTCCCGCCGTCCAGCTGAGCCGGACGGACGACGGGCGCCTGCGCCTGCAAACCACGGGTGCCACCACCGGGCTGGCGCTCGAACAGACGGACTCGCTCACGCCGCCGATCCGGTGGATTTCCGCCCCGTTGGCGCCGGATGGCTCGGTCGATCCCGCCGGCGAGACGCGGTTCTTTCGATGGCGTCGCTTGGGCGCAGCGGCGCCAGTGGTCTCGACGTGGTTGGAGTTTTCCGAACCGCCTGCCCAAGCGCGGCCCGGTGAACCGGTCCAGTTCGAGTTCGACCCGCTGGCCGCGGTGTTGGGCGAGGTGACTTGGCGGGTCAACGGCGTGACCGGCGGCGACGCCGAGGCCGGGTTCATCTCGGCGACCGGTCTTTTCCAGGCGCCTTCGACAACCGGCCAACGCACGGTCGAAATCACGGCCGAACAGACCCTCGCCGACGGCACGCTCGCGCAGGCCCGGGCGCAGTTGACCGTTCAGGCAATGCCGCTGCCCACCGGCGAACGCCGTTTGCCGGCGGCCACGGGCGGGGCGGTGGTCTCCGTGGACGGACGCGCACGACTGACGGTGCCGCCCGGTGCGGTGGCCGCGGACGCCACCTGGTCGGTCACTGCGGTGCCCGCCCGCGAACTGGCTGCGTTCGACGGCGAAGACCACGACGCCCTGGCCGTGCTATCGCTGGCGCCGGATGGCGTCGCGTTTGCCCGGCCGGTCCGGGTCGAGTTTCCGTTGGATCGCCGGGCCACGCCGGGCGAGTTGCTGCCCCTGTTCGTTGAGCGGATC
>JBIIUN010000502.1:0-3433 GCA_044339945.1 Kapaibacterium sp. (SeqCode) | reverse complement strand
GCTTTTCATCGTGGTCGGGCGGCCGCGCTGCGGAACCAGCAGCGGGGCGTCGATCCGCCCCACAGTGCGAACTGCCGCCCTCCGCTCCGCTCCGGGCGGGGAAGGCGCAGTGCGCCTTCCCTACCCAACGCGACCGGGTTCATCCACGAGGTCCGAATGCGCCCCCTCCACCCTTTCCTCCGCTCCGAGTGGAAGCGAAGGAGCCCACCGGGCGGGCTTCGGATCACGCCGGATTTGGCATTGTCCCGGAACTCCCCCACCTTGGCCGGACGATGCCAAGTCCTACCAGTGGTCACCCCGCCGCGCTCGGTCCCGTCACAGCCGGGGTGCCGAAGAAGCTCCGGCCCGCGAAGTTCACCGCGCTCGCCAAGCCTGGAGTGGTCGCCACCGCGGCGCCCGCCAAGCCGGAATTCAGCTTCAGCCTGCGGCCGCGCGAGATCGCCCGGCACCTCGACCGGTTTGTCATCGGCCAGGCCGAGGCGAAGAAGGTGCTGAGCGTGGCGTTGTGCGACCACTTCCAGCACGTGCGGATGACGCGCGAGGGGCTCGCTGCGCCGTTTTACCAGAAGCAGAATGTGCTCCTGCTCGGGCCGACCGGCGTGGGCAAGACCCACCTCATCCGCTCCGCGGCCGAGCTCATCGGCGTGCCGTTCGTGAAGGCCGACGCCACGAAGTTCAGCGAGACCGGCTACGTCGGCGGCGACGTGGACGATCTGGTGCGTGACCTCTACCGGCGGGCCGGCAACGACGCCAAGAAGGCCGAGCACGGCATCATCTACCTCGACGAGGTGGACAAGCTGGCGACCCGCGACCAGAGCGGCGGCCGCGACGTATCCGGTCGTGGCGTGCAGACGAACCTGCTCAAGCTGATGGAAGACGGCGAAGTCCCGCTCACGTCACCCAACGACATGACCGGGCAGCTCCAGGCCGCGATGACTGCCATGCGCGGCGGCGGCGGGGCCCAACCGGAGACGCTCAATACGCGGCATATTCTCTTCATCGTCAGCGGCGCCTTTTCGGGCCTGGCGGAACTCATCCGGCGCCGGCTGGTGGCCGCACCGCTGGACTCCCGGAATCCGCGGCCCGAGAAGAATTCCGACGACGAACTGTTCCAGCGGGTGTCCACGGCGGACATCGTCCAATACGGGCTGGAACCCGAGTTCATCGGCCGGCTGCCGGTGCGGGTGGCCTGCCACGGGCTCGACACGGACGACCTCTTCAACGTCCTGCGGAAGAGCGAGAGCAGCCTGATCCACCAGTATGAGCGGGCCTTCGCCGCCTACGGGATCACCTGCGAATTCCGCGACGACGGACTGCGGCGGCTGGCCGAGCGCGCCACCGGCGAGCACACCGGCGCGCGTGGGCTGATGACCGTCTGCGAACGGGTGTTCCGCGACCTCAAGTTCCGCCTGCCGTCGAGCAAGGTGAAGCGCTTTGAAGTCACCGCGGCGCTGGTGGACGACCCGGCCGCCGCGCTGAAGCAGATGCTGCGGTGATAAACGGGGTTAGCCGATCCCTTCAATTGCCCGCCGGCGTGATGACCCGATAGAGGCGGGCCGGGCGTTGGGTCGGCGGGGTATTATCGGTGACGGTGATTTCGCCGTCGGCCGTGGCGGCGGGAACTTCGCTCAGCGTCTGCCAGCCAGCGCTATTCGCCGCGGCGGCGTAGGCCATTCGATAGGTTCGGCCGGCGACCGCGGGGAAACGCAGCGCCACGGTGCCGTCCGCGGCAACTTCGAGGCGTAGCCGGAGCGCGCTCGTCGCGTTCCGCGGATCGGTGCCGGCGAGGAATTCCTCCAGGGTGCTCACGCCGTCGCCGTCGGGGTCGGAGTTGGCGTCGGAACCGCTGCTGGGATCGAACCCGTTGAGGCTTTCCCAGGCATCCGCCAAGCCATCGCCGTCCCGGTCGGTCGCGGGCAGCCGATTCGGTGCGCCAGGCGAAGCCACGTCGGGAAACGCCACGATCAGGCTGCCGCCATCCCGGTAGCGGCCCTCGGAAACCCCCAAGGTCTGCGGCAGGAACGCCACGGAATCCAGCAGGGTGCGGCTGCCGTCGTAGAGGCGCACGGTTTCGCCCCACGCATTCAATTGGAAGCCCACGTGGTTCGGACCGTCCTGCACGTCGCCGTCGGCCAGGAATTGCAGGTAGCCGCCGGCCGCGATGAACGTCAGTGGCGCAACCGGGAAGCGGGTGATGCCGGCCAGCGAGGGGTCGTCGGTGAGGAAGTGGCCGGCGAGGTTCACGGGCAGGTCGGCGGGATTGTAGAGCTCCAGCCAGTCCACCGAATTGGTGCCGCCCTCGGCCAGCCATTCGTTGAGTCGCACGCCGGCCGACGACCCGAGGGGAGCCGCGGCACCGTTGGCGAAGCCCGGGGTGGCCGCGGCGAGCAACTCCCAGCCGACGGCTGTCCGTCCGACGGAACGGTTGGCCAACTGCGGGCCGAAGGTGACGGTGTCGAGCAACTGGCCGCGGGGATCGAACAGGCTGAGCGTGGTGCCGCCGTCGCGCAGGGAGCGGCCGAGGTTGACCTGGCCCGGCGTGGCGTTGGTCGTGGCGAGGACCAGCAACTGCCCGTTGGCCGGAATCGAAGTGCCGGCAGGGAACACCCACTCGCCGGCCCGGGGCTCGCCCACGCTCACGCTATGGCCGGTCAGTGACACGGCGGTGGCCGCCGGGTTGCGCAGCTCGAACCAGTCGGACAACACCGGAGTGGGCAGGTCGGGCGAGGGCTGGAACCGCGCGAGGATTTCATTGAGGCGGAGTCCTTCGCCGGGCGCCGAGAGATAATTGCTGGCACCGGGGCTGGCGCTGAAGGGCAGGGCGGTCCACACTCCGGTGCCATCGGGCAGACGGCCGGTGGCCAGGCCGAGGCCGGCGTTGCGCCAGGTCACCCGGTCCAGTTCGGCGCCGTCGCCGGAGCGCAGGACGATTTGGTCGCCGGCCGCGGCGAGCTTGAAATCCACGTGGTCGGGGCCGGGATTCTCATCGGCCTTCAAGGTCACGAACCCGCCGCCCGCGACGAACACGGGGGCGGTGACGCGGAACAGGGCGTTGCTGGTGCCCAGCAGGCTGCCGCGCACGGACACCGGCCGGGTGTCGAGGTTGTGCAGTTCGATCCAGTCGTCGCCGAGGTCGGAGTTGGCGACGTATTCGTTGAGCCGGAGGCTGCCGGGGTTGCCCAGCGGGGCGGTCTCGTTGATGCCGGCCGGCGTCGGCTCACACAGCGTCCAGCCCGCCGCGGTGCGGCCGAGCGAGAACCCGGCGAGCGCCGGACCGAAGGTGACGGCGTCCACGAGATTGGTCCGTGCATCGAACAGCGCCAGGGTGCCGCCATCGCGATCCAGGCCGAAGCCGATGGGGAGCGAACCTGCGGCACCATTGGTGCCACCGAACACGCGCAGATACGCGCCCGCGGCCAACGAGGTGCCGGCC
>JBIIUN010000088.1:0-12766 GCA_044339945.1 Kapaibacterium sp. (SeqCode) | reverse complement strand
CGAATGCGGCTACCCCTTTCGCCGGATGTCCAAACCCCGTCTCGCCATTGTCGGCACCGGCATCGCCGGACTCGGCTGCGCCTATTTTCTGCACGAACGCTTCGACCTGACGCTGTTCGAGCAGGCCGACTATGCCGGCGGGCATACGAACACCATCGACGTCGAGGCCCGGGGCGAAAGGGTGCGGTTCGACACGGGGTTCATGGTGTTCAACCGCGTGACCTACCCGAACCTGTGCCGGCTGTTCGCCGAATTGGCCGTGCCGGTGAAGCCGACGAAGATGTCCTTCAGCGTGCAGCACCTGCCGGCGGACATTGAGTTCTGCGGCTCCGGTCTCAACGAACTGTTCGCCCAACGCGCCAACCTGTTCCGGCCGCGATTCTGGAACCTGCTCTACGTGGTGAACCGCTTCAACGAGGACGCGGTGGCCGCGCTCCAGGAACCGCAGTGGGCGGACCTGACCGTGGGCGAATACGTGGCGCGCCGGGGCTACGGGCAGGATTTCCTCGACCTGTATCTCGTGCCGATGAGCAGCGCGGTGTGGAGCACGCCGCCGGACCGGATGCTGGAGTTCCCGGCGCTGACGCTGCTCCGGTTCTTCCACAACCACGGTTTCCTCGGCCTGCACACCCAGCACCCGTGGTGGACGGTGGAGGGCGGTTCCCGGGAGTATGTTCGGCGGCTCTGGCCCAAGTTTGGCGATCGGGTGCGGCTGAATTCCCCGGTGGTCGCCGTGCGGCGGTTGGCCGGGGGCGGGGCGACGGTCACGACCGCCGGCGGCGGGGCCGAGACTTTCGACAAGGTGATTTTGGCCAGTCACGCCGACCAAAGCCTTGCCCTCCTGGCCGACGCGGATGACGAGGAGCGCCGGTTGCTGGGGGAATTCCGCTACCAGCCCAACGTGGCGACCGTTCACACCGATGAAGCGGTGATGCCCCGGAACCGGCTGGCTTGGTCTTCCTGGAACTACCGCATCGCCGAAGGGGCAGGGGGCGGGCCGCCGCAGACGGTCTACTGGATGAACGAATTGCAGGGCGTTAGCGACCGCGTGAACTGCTTCGTATCGATCAACGGCGAGGAATCGGTGCGGCCGGAGCATGTCCTGCGGCAGATTCGCTACGAACACCCCCTGTTCAGCGCGGGAGCCATCCACGCGCAACGGCGGTTGCCGGGGCTGAACCGCCGTTCGCCCGCCCAGGCGGTGTATTTCGCGGGGAGCTATTTCCGCTACGGCTTCCATGAGGATGCATTCACCAGCGCCCTCGAATGCGCCCGGGCAGTGACCGGCGAAGCGATCTGGGCGTAAGGGCGGGTGAATTTCCGTGAAACCGGCGGCGTCTGGCGCGGGTCGTCTTCCCTGTCGGTAAACTCACGTTTGACCCCATGGTGGGCATTTCGCAGTCTGCACGAAACATGAAGCTCCTTCCCGCGCTCGCCGCTGCCGCCCTGCTGGCCCCGGCGCTGCTCCCCGCCGCCGAACCTGCCGTCAGGCCCATCTCCATCGATGAATGCATCCAGCAGGCCCTCCAGAAGAACTTGGACATCCGGATCTCGCGTTACCTGCCGGATCTTTCGGAGGCGGAGCTCTGGGGCAGCTATGCGGCGTATGATCCGACTTTCCGGTTTTCCGCCAACCGCCGCATTGAACAGGATCCGGGCGGTGGCCGGTTCGGCGGCTTCGTGGCGCCGCCTTCCAACCAAGAGTTCAACTCCTTCAATCCCGGGTTGAACGGCGTCCTACCCACCGGCACGACCTACAGCCTTAC
Organism: Kapaibacterium sp. (SeqCode); assembly: GCA_044339945.1. Taxonomy (GTDB): domain Bacteria; phylum Verrucomicrobiota; class Verrucomicrobiia; order Limisphaerales; family UBA9464; genus CAIWAH01. The sequence continues at coordinate 11,000 of JBIIUN010000088.1, read as the reverse complement.
CGGCAACGCGCAGCGAATCAACGGCGTGCAATTCAACCCGGCGACCGGCCGGTTCGAGGACACGGTGGACTACGTCGGCGCGGCGACGGCGACGGTGAGCCAACCCTTGCTCCGGAACGCCTGGATCGATTCGGCGCGCTGGACCATTCGGCTGGCCAAAGGGGCGCTGAAGCAGGACGAGCAGGCGGTCCGGCTCCAGATCATCAACACCGTCACCGCGGTGCAGGTCGGCTACTACAACCTGTTCGCCGCGCGCGAGGCGGTCAGGGTCCAGGAAAACGCGCTGGAACTCGCGGAGCGGTCCCTGGTCGAGAGCAAGAAGAAGGTGGAAGTGGGCATGCTCGCCCCGTTGGAGGAGAAACGTTCCGAGGCCCGGGTGGCCGCAGTGCGGGTGAACCTGATCACCGCGCGTCAGGCGCTCCTCACGGCCAACAACGACCTGAAGCGGCTGATCACCGACGACTACGCGTCGATCGAGGAAGTCCTCGACACCGCGGACCAGTTGGTGCCGGCGCCCTACGTCTTCAACCGGCAGGACAGCTGGCACCAGGCGTTGACGTTGCGTCCGGACATCATCCAGCAGCAGATCTCCGTCCAGCAGCAGGACGTCACGCTGCGGTTTCGGCGCAACCAGCTGTTTCCCCAGCTGGATGTGAACGCGTCCTACATTTCGTCGGGCCGGGTTGGCCGGGATGAACCCGCCGGACTGGGTTCCGGTGACCTGTTCTCGGCGATCCGCGACCGCAACGATCCGACCCACAGTTTCGGGGCGGTGCTCAGCATTCCGCTGAGCAACCGGGGAGAACGAAGCCGGATGAAGGCCGCCAAGTTGACGCGGGAGCAGCTACTCCTGCAACTCAAGCGTCTGGAGCAGACCATCATGGTGAACGTGGACAACGCCATCCTCAACGCCCAGAAAGACTTCGAACGCATCGGGGCGACCCGCGATGCCCGGCTCTTCGCGCAGCAGGCCCTGGAGGCCGAACAGAAGAAGCTGGAGAACGGGAAAAGCACTTACTTCGAGGTGCTGAACCTCCAGAGCCAGCTGATCACCGCGGCCGCCGACGCGGTCAACGCCGTCGCCGACTATTACCGGTCGGTGGCCCTCCTGCATCAGGCTGAAGGCTCCACCTTGGACAAGGTCGGCGTGAAGCTCGACTTCCGGTGACCGACGGGGTGGGAAAGAATCGGGAAGCAGCCCCGAGCGGCGGCGGACGCGTGGTTTAGCCGCTTCCGAGCTGGCGCCGGATGGAGCCGCAGATGCGTTCGCTCCAAGAGTTGAGCACTGCCAAGTCCGGGCCTTCGATCAGCAGCCGCGCCTTGGGCTCGGTGCCGGAGTAGCGCAGGAGCACGCGGCCGCCCTTGGGCTTCACCTCGGCTTCAGCTTGCCGGACCAGGTCGAGGACTTCCTCCAGTTCCTCGAAGGCAGGCTTGGCGCGGACCTTCACGTTGGTGACGACCTGCGGGTAACGTTGCCAGCAATTGGCCATCACCGACAGGGGCAGGTCGCGGGTCTTCATCGCGCTCAGGATTTGCAGGGCCGCGACCAGGCCGTCGCCGGTGGTGCTGTGGTCCCGGAAGATCAGGTGCCCGCTCTGTTCGCCGCCCAGCGAGTAGCCTTCGGCCAGCATCAGGTCGATGACGTGCTTGTCGCCGACAGGCGTGCGCAGGACGCGGCCGCCGGCGGCCACGATCGCGGCGTCAAGGCCGGCATTGCTCATCACCGTGGCGACCACCGTCTTCTGCGCGAGGGTGCCCTCGGCCAGCATCTGGAGGCCGGCGATGGCGAGGATGTCGTCGCCGTCGATCACCTTGCCGTTCTCGTCGCAAAGGATCACCCGGTCGGCGTCGCCATCGTGGGCGATGCCAATGTCGGCGCGATACTCCCGCACCTTGCCGGCCAGCAGGCCAGGGTGCATGGAGCCACAGTCCTGGTTGATGTTCGTGCCGTTGGGCTGGGTGCCGAAGCTGATGACGTCGGCGCCGAGTTCCCGCAGGACCATGGGCGACGTCTTGTAGGAAGCGCCGTGCCCGCAATCGAGCACGATGCGCATGCCCTCGAGGGTCAGCCCGCGCGGGAAGCTGGACTTGGCATGCTCGACATACCGTCCGATGGCATCATCCACGCGCACGGCCTTGCCGATTTCCCCGGCGGTGGGGCGGATGTTTTCGATCTCGCCGCTGAAGACGAGTTCCTCGATCTCGCCCTCGATCGTGTCGTCGAGCTTGTAGCCGTCGGCCCGGAAGAACTTGATGCCGTTGTCGTCGTAGGGGTTGTGGGACGCCGTGATGACGATGCCCGCGTCGGCGCGCAGCGAACGGGTCACGTAGGCGACGCCGGGGCTGGGCAGCGGCCCGATGAACACAACGTCGACGCCCATGGACAGGACGCCGGACGAAATCGCGTTTTCGAGCATGTAGCCGGAGAGGCGGGTGTCCTTGCCGATGACGATGCGGTGGCGGACCCGGTCCTTGGCCTGACCGACGTGACGCTTGAAGACATGGGCCGCCGCGCGACCGAGCTTAAGGGCGGTTTCCGCCGTGACGGGCTCGATGTTGGCGCGGCCGCGGACGCCGTCCGTGCCGAAGATGCGTTTGGGGGCAGCCATAGAATGGGGTGAGCTACTTGCGAACGTCGCCAGTTTCCGCGGCCGGCAAGCGCTCAACAAGCACTTCCTGCGGCCGGACCGAGACCACGGCCGTGCCTTCCGGCGGATAGACGTGGATGAGCCGGGTGCCCAGCGGGGTGTTTTCGGCGAGGTTGACGAAGGCCTCGATCTCCGCCGGCCGGACTTTCTGGAGCACCACCGGGTCGCCGCGGAGGATGATGGTGACGTGTTCCGGTTCCAGCCGGTAGCGTCCCAAGTCCGTCGAGGTGGTGAGCACCGTGAGCGGGAGCCGCTCGAACTGCCTGATCTCGTGGCCGACCTCCCCGGCCGGGTTCAACGAGATGCCCGTGCGGACCGCCAGCCAGATGAGGACGGCCAGAACCAGGGCAAAGAGCTTTTGCCAGCGGTTGATGACGAAAAAGTCGCGCCCGAACATGCTAGAATCCTCCGGCCCCAGTTTTCGGCAGCTGTCCCTTGGCGAGAAATGCGCGGACACGTTGCCACCACGAGCGCGGCTCGGTCTGCCGCACGAGCACCGAGGTCAGGAACGCCCGCAGTTCATCAACCGTGATCCCCCGGACCAGTTGGCCGCGGAAGGCGTAGGCGATGGAGCCGGTTTCCTCGGAGACCACGACGATCACGGCGTCGGACTCCTCGGACAGCCCGATCGCCGCCCGGTGCCGGGTGCCCACCGATTTCGGCAGGTCCTGGCGCTGCGTCAGCGGGAAGATGCACGCCGCCCGCAGGATGCGCCCGTCCCGCACGATCACGCCGCCGTCGTGGATCGCGTTGTTCGGGAAGAAGATCGTTTCCATCATCTCCGGCGTCAGTTCGGATTCGATCGGCACGCCCCCCTCGACCACCTCGCTCAGGTGCTGGTTCTGCTCGATCGCGATCAGCGCCCCGATCTTGACCGGCGCCAGGCGGTCCACGGTCTGGATGATGTCCTCGATGTTCTCGCGCTGCTCCCGCGTGGGATTGAAGAGCGGCAGGTTGCCCAGCTCCGCGAGGATGCGCCGGAGTTCCGGCTGGAAGATGACGACCACGGCGATGGCCAGCACGCCGAAGAACTGGTTCAGCAGCGCGTTCAGCACCGTGAGGTCCAGCAGGCGCGTGAGGACGGTAAGGGATAGCAGCAGGGCCAGGAACCCGGTGACCACCGGGGCGCCGCGGGTGCGCCGGACGAACAGGAAAGCGTAGTAGAGTCCGACGGCGAGAATCACGATCTCGACCGCCGGCCGCCAACCAGCCTGGATGACCTGCCCCAAATTCACGCTGTTCCGGGTTTCCGTTGCGCCAGCGCCTCCCGCATCCGCAGGGCCTGGACCGTGGGCGCGACTTCGTGCGTGCGAAAGATCTGAACCCCTTCGCCCGCCGCCCACACCGTGCAGGCCAGTCCCGCCGCTCCGCGCTCATGGGGCTCCAATCCCAGCAGCATTCCAATGAAGGATTTGCGGGAAATGCCCAGCAGGAGCGGACGCGCGCGGGTTCTTAGTTCGGCCAAGCGGGCGAGCAAATCCAAATTTTGCACCAGCGTTTTTCCGAATCCGATGCCCGGGTCCAGGGCGACTTGGTCGGCGTCCAGGCCGGCCGCCCGCATCCGTTCCAGGCGGTCGGCGAAGAAACAGGCCACCTCGGAAACCACCTCGGCGTAGCTGGGCGCAAGCTGCATCGTCCGGGGCGTGCCCTGCATGTGCATGGCCACGTAGCCGGCGCCGGTCCGCGCCACGAGTTCCCACATGGCGCGGGATTCACGGTTCGCGGCCACGTCGTTGATGAGGCTGGCGCCGGCCGCGAGGGCGGCTTGGGCGACGGCGGGCTTCATCGTGTCCACCGACAGGGGAACCCGCACCCGCGCCGCCAATCGCTCAATCACGGGCACGACCCGGGCAATTTCCTCCGCCTCTCCGACCGGCGTGGCGCCCGGGCGCGTGGACTCGCCGCCGATGTCCAGCAGGTCCGCCCCTTCGGCGACCAGCCGCTCCCCGTGGGCCACCGCCGCGTCTGCGTCCTGAAACTGCCCGCCGTCGGAAAACGAGTCCGGCGTCACGTTGACGATGCCCATCACGAGCGCCGGCCGCGGGAAGACGAACTCATGCTGGCCGCAGCGCCAAAGCATCGCTCAGTAGGTTTGGTTAGCGGCGGCCGCGACTTCGGAGCGCTGGATCAGCTCAATCTCGTAGCCTTCGGGGGCATCAATGAAGGCGAAGCCGCCGGAACCATCCGGCTTGTAAGTCGGGCCGTCGGAATACTTCAGGCCCAGCGCCGCGAGGTGCTGGCCGAACGCTTCCAGCGAATCCACCTGGAAGGCGAGGTGCGTCAGGTCGGCCTGAACTTCGACCGGGCCGGAGTTGGGGAAGTGGCACAGTTCGATGGTTTCCTCGCTCTCGGGCGCCTTGAGGAAAACCAGCTCGGAACCGCGGGGCGACTTGTGCCGGCGCACTTCCTCGAGGCCCAGCACTTCCCGGTAAAACCGGACCGAACGGTCCAAGTCGTTGAGGCGATAGCGGGTGTGCAACAGCTTGCGGACTTTCATGGGGTCGAGGGTAACGGCGCGGCTAGGGCGGGCAAACCCGGAGTCGGCCAGGCGGTTACTGACGTTCGAGCCGCAGCACGGTCTCTTCGCCCACTTGACGCACCGGGACCGGCCGGGTGCCGCCGGGGTGGTTGAATTCCTCGCGGCCCAGTGACTTGGGCGCCACGGGATCAAACCACTCGGCCACGTAGCGGCCAGCGGGCAATTCGACGGTCAGTTGGGTCGCGGGGTTGCGGGCTTGGCGCCCCAGGAAGCCGTCGGCGCCCCACGGGAAATTGATGGTGGCATCCACCCGCTCCAGCACGCGGGGGCCCAGTTGCAATTGGGTGCCGGAGAAATACTCGCCGCGCAGCCCGGGCTGGCCGCCGGCGCGGGTAAGCCGGGACGCGGGCACGATTTCCTTGGTGCCATCCGGCCGAGTCCAGGACAACCGGGTCACGCCCTGGCCGCCGCCGTAGAAGTATTCCAAGCGCACCGGCACCGGCTGGCCGGCGACCAGGCGCACGGTCGACGAATCTTCCTGCTCGGCGTGGTCGCTCCAGTTGTCGATCAGTTGGCGCCCATCCACCCACAGGCGGACGCCGTCATTGGACACGGTGTGAAGGGTGTATTCGCCGGATTCGGTCGGGGTCAGCGTGCCGGTCCAGCGGACCGAAAACTGCGCCGACAAGGAGGCCGGCCGGAGATAGACCGCCCAACGCCGGCCCGCTTCGACGAGGGCCTCCGCCGAAACGCCATCGGGCACCCCACCGCGCAGGAAGGTCGTGTCCGGTCGGGTCTTTCCGAGGTCGAAGGTGCGCAGGAAGCCGGCAAGGAAGCCGAGTTGGACCCGCAGCTTCGGAGAGCCGCCGCCGGGCTGGTCCTTGGGATAGGCGAAATCGCCGCGCTCGTGCCCGGCGACGAACGAGTAGTCGAGGTGGTTGAAAAGCGCGCCGCCGGCGAACAGGAAATCCCAGGCCTCCATCCGGTAGGGCGCATCGTTGGTGCCCCGGAACCCGGTCTCGTTGTCGCCGATGGGGCGGTTCAGTCCGCGGTTCTGTTTCACGGCGTCCGGCGGCGTCGCGTAGTGGAAGTTGAACAGCGCGAGGGCCGGATGCGGATTGGTCACCACGGCGGTGCCGTTGGCGACGTTCCAGGAGACCAGGTGCGTGGTCGGATGCGTGGCGCTCAGGTTGGCGGCGGCTTCGCCCGGACCGGGCCGGAGCGCGGCCGCGAGCACGTCGGCGATGTGGTCGTGCCACTTCATGTCCACGCCGCCGATGTAAGGTTCGTTGCAGATCTCGAAGGTGACGTTGTCGAACCCGCGGAGTTCCGCCACCAACTTGCGGACGTAGGCGTCCATGAACCCCACGAGTTTGGGATCCCGTAGGCTGAGCGCCTCGTCCCAGGCGCACTGGCCCACGCCGTTGACGTTGTTGCGATGGTGAAACGGATGGGTTTCCCACGACTTGTCGCCGTAGAAGCACGAGAAGAGGTTGGCCTCGACGACGATGCCGCGCTGGCCGGCGTGCTTCACGAAATCCCGCAGCCGGCCGAAATAGGCTTCGTCCCAGCGGGTCAAGTCGTAGCGATTGCCGCCGTCGAAGTAGCCCGGCTCCGTGCTCCGGGCCCACGGCAGGACCAAACGGTCCTGTTTGGGTGCCAGGGAATTGGCGGCGATGTTGAAGGCGCCCGGCTGCTCGCGATAGGCGAGGAACACGCGGGTGCCGTTCAGGCCATCTTCGGCCAGCGTGTCGAGGTAGCGGACGTAGTCGAAGGCCCGATTCACGACCGCGCCATAATGTTCGCCGCTGGTGACGATCACGGTCGGCTGGCCGCGAAAGGTGAAATAATGCGGGTTGGCGGGGAGAAGCCCGATCGGGTTGGCAGCCGGCACCGAAATGGCGCCCGCCAACGCTGACAAAAGCAGCCATCCGTGGCGGAGCAGACGCGGGAAACTCATGCCGCGAAACTAGGGGGCGCGGCCGGGCTGGGCGAAGGAATTTCCGGTTTCGGGCCTGCGCTAAGTCGTGCGGGGCGAAGGGTTGAATGAATAGGGCGGAAGCCGGAGTGTCCGAGAACGCACCGACCTGGTGCCTGGCCAGTCGCGGCGACACGGTGCTGATCGGCACGCGCGGCGAGTCCCGCCTGCTGCGCTACGAGCCGGCATTCCAGAAGTGGCAGCCGAGCGATCAAGGCTTGCCCCGTGGTGCCTCGCCCATCGCGCTAGGACTGGGGGCGAACTCGGTCTTGGCCGCCGTCATCATGGACGGTCCGCGCGGGCCCTGACGATGCCCGGCGTCCGAGTTTGCGGCCGGTCGGCGGAACAACTCGGCGTTGGCGGTGTCCAAACTTTCGTCGCATGATTTCCAGTGCCTCAACGAGCCACCGTCGCCTGGTTTCCTTCTGGGGCCTGCTGGAAGTGGCGGTGGTGTTCGGCGGAGTTGCCACGCTGACCGGCTTCCTGGCGCGCGGGGGCTGGCTGCTGGAGTTGACCGCACATTTCCGGCTCCAGGTGGCCGTGGTGCTGGCGGTCCTGGCGCTCGTCGCTGGCATCGGCGGTCGCCGTCACTGGGCGCTCGGTGCAGGCGTGTTGGGCGCGGTCAACGCGCTGCTGGTGCTTTGGGTTGCCCGGCCCAATGCGGCGGGAACCATTCCGCCGGCCGCGCCGCGCCTGCGGGTGCTCTCGCTGAACGTCCATACCGCCAACACCCGGAGCGACTTGGTCCGAGAATTGGTCCTCCGGGCTCAACCCGACGTGGTGGTGCTGCTGGAGGTGAATGAGCATTGGCTGGCGGAACTCGAACCGTTGCGCCGCCAATATCCGCACTTCTTGGCGGATCCGCGGGAGGATAATTTCGGCCTCGCCCTGTTCGCCCGGATCGCGCCGGCGAACGGGGAGATCGTGACTCTCGGCGAAGCGGGCGTCCCGTCGGTCATGGCGGATTTCTCGGTGGGCGGCCGAGCCCTGCGACTTCTCGGGACACACCCGTTGCCGCCGGGCACTCCGGCTTATGCGTGGGCGCGCAACGGGCAGTTGCAGGCCATCGCGGCGTGGTGTCGGCGGCAGGCGCTCCCCGTGGCGGTGTTGGGCGACCTGAACGTCACGCCTTGGAGCCCGCACTTCCGTGACCTGCTCCGGGACGGCGGCTTGCGCCACGAACGTCCCCGCTGGGACCTGGGCATTTCCTGGCCGGCGCCGCAGCCGTGGTTTGGTTTGCCGCTGGACCATTGCCTGACCGGGCCGGCCGTCGGGGTCGCGCGTCGGGAAATCCTCGGGGCCGTGGGCAGCGACCACTGGCCACTGCTGGTGGAGTTGGCGTGGAAAGCCGAGTAACGGCCGCCGCGGGTCAGACAGGTTCTGCCGCTAGCACCGCCGCGAGATGTTCGGCCAGCCGGCCGGCGGCGAAGCTGACGCTCCGTTGCAGCCGGAGCAGCTTTGGAATTGTGCCCGGTGAGGCGAGGATCGCGCCGGCGAGCTTCCACCAGATCAACTGTTGGTCGGCGTCCACCAATTGTCCGAAGTCCAGGGGAAGGGCTTCGTGGGCCGTGTCCGAAACGGTGCGGAGCGTGGCGCTGGAAATTCCGTGGGCGCGGCAAACGTCCCGGATCGCCGCCGACTCCATGTCCACGAGGTCCGCGCCGGATTGTTCGCGCAGGCGGGACTTGTCCGCGGGCGTGACCGCGATGCGCCCGACCATCAGGCAGCGGCCGGGAAGAAGTCCGAGGCGATGGAACGCTGCGAGCTTGGGGAAATCGGGGTCGGCATCGTAGCGCGCGTCGCCGGTCCGGAGTGACGGTTCCAAGCCGCCGGCGATGCCGCCGGTGATCACCCACGGCGGTCGCGTCGCGGCCAATGCCTCGGTGCAGGCCGCGCGGGCGTTCCTTTCGCCCATCCCGGTGGTCAGGACGCGCACCCCAGGCAGAATCACTTCCTGTCCGGCGGGCCCACGGCGGATGGCTTTGGGTAGTTTCCGGCCTGTGGAAACAAGCCGGCGCAGCACCGGGCGGGATTCCTCGGGCAAGGCCAACACCAGCAGGGGCAGGGCATCGTTTGGAGTCAGTTCCAAGCGAGGTCCTCCGGTGAGCCGGCCAACAGTCGGCTCTGCCAGTCGCCGCGCTGGCGCAACACGTGGCGCCACAGCTCGGCCGGCGGCGCGTGGAACACCAGCTCGACCGAAGCCGGAAAGGTTAGCCACGCCTGGCGTCGGAGCTCGTCATCCAGTTGGCCCGGGGACCAACCGGCATAACCCGCGAAGACCCGCAGCTTCCGGGCGGCTGTCCAGCCGGCGCCCAATTCGATGAGTTGTTCGAGGTCATGGCCGACCTGGAGGTTCTCGATCACGGACGGTTCGCCGAGGAACGGTTCCGAGTGGAGATAGCTCAGGGCCGCCGACTGAACCGGGCCGCCGCCAAACAGGATTTCGCCCCGCAGCCGTTCGGGCAGTTCCTGGTCAAAGACGTCGGCGAGGCGATTGTCGCTCGGTTGGTTCAGCACCAGGCCGAAGGCGCCCTCGCGGTTGTGTTCGCAGACGAGCACCACCGTGCGCTGGAAACAGCCGCCGCCCAGCTTGCCGCCGTCGAGCAGCAACTGTCCCTTCAGCGAGGTATGTGGCTTGTCCATGTCGCGGGCGCAAAATGGTCAAAGCTTGAGCCGGCCGCAAACCCGTTTAGGCTGCGGACCATGAAGAAGCTGATTCTGCTGCTGGCCGTCGTCACGGTGCTGGGAAGCGCGGCCACCGGTTGTCGTCATGCCGGCAGCCGCGAGTTCATTCCCGGCCGCGGTTGGGTTCCGAACTGATCCGGCGGGTGGTTGGCGGCGGGGGATTGGATCGGGCCGCTCAGTTGTTCGTTGCCCACGGCGGCCGGGGGTTCAAGCTCACAGCCGCCAATGAATGTTTCCTCCGGCCTCCTGCTGATGCTCTGCCTGTTCCTCTCCGCGGCGCCCGTAGCGGGGCAGGGGCTGTTCGAACGCCTCGGGATCAGCAAGGGAAAGGCGGCGGACGCGGTGGTTGCCGCGGGAAAGATCACCGGGGTGTCCCCGGAGGAAATGACCGCCGGCCTGCGGGAGGCGTTGGCCAACGGCGTGCGGCAGGCCGTCACGAAGCTCGGGACCACCAATGGATTCCTCGCCGACGCCGACGTGAAGATTCCGTTGCCGGACAGCGTGCGCCGACTGGAGAAAATCCTGCGCAAGCTGCAACAGGAGCAGTTGGCCGACCAGTTCGTGACCACGATGAACCGGGCCGCCGAACAGGCTGTCCCGCAGGCGGCCGAGGTGCTGGGCGACTCCCTCCGCCAGATGACCCTGGCCGACGCCGAGGCCATCCTCCGGGGCACCACCAACGCGGCGACGGCGTATTTCCGGCGGACCTGCGAGACCAACTTGCGGGCGCGCTTCCAGCCGATCGTCCAGCAGGCGACGCTCGCTACCGGCGCCACCGCGGCCTACAAGCAGCTCACGGAAAAGGTGTCCGGCGTGCGTTCGTTCCTGGGCACCGGACTCGACCTGGACTTGGACGCCTATGTCACCCAGAAGGCGCTGGACGGCCTCTTCGTGAAGATCGGCGAAGAAGAGCAGCGCATCCGCCAGAATCCGGTCGCCCGCACCACCGACCTCTTGCAGAAGGTCTTCGGCGCGGCCGCCAAACCGTGAGCGCCGAGGTCAGGGCTTTTGTCCCAGCCATTGGACCGCGTTGGCGACGACCTTGAGCGCGTTCGGATCGAAGTAGACCGGATACGTCTCGTGACCGGGGCGGAAATAGAACACCCGTCCTGCGCCGAGCCGCCAGACGCTGCCGCTCCGGAACCATTCGCCCGTGGCCCAGCGTTCCTCCAGCACGACCTCGTCCGGCGGCGGGACATGGAACGGTTCG
>JBIIUN010000087.1:0-12792 GCA_044339945.1 Kapaibacterium sp. (SeqCode) | reverse complement strand
CCGACAAGGCGTTTGGCGAATGGAATTCCTTCCGCATCGTGATGGTCGGTTCGCGCGTGAGCGTTTGGCTCAACGGCAAGCAGGTCGTGAAACACGCGCTGATGGAGAACTACTACGACCGCAAGCTGCCCATCCCGGCCAAGGGCCCGATCGAACTCCAGACCCACGGCGGCGAAATCCGCTGGCGCAATGTGTTCATCCGCGAGATCGGCGCCACCGAGGCGAGCAAGATCCTAGCGAGCCACGGTGAGAAAGGCTTCCAGTCCGTCTTCAACGGCAAGGACTTCACCGGCTGGACCGGCCCGCTCGACAACTACGAGATCGTGGACGGCGCGGTTCGCTGCAAGGCGGGCAAGGGCGGCACGATCTTCACGAAGGAGGAATACGCCGACTTCACGGCCCGGCTCGAATTCATGGTGCCGTCCGGCGCCAACAACGGCCTCGCGATCCGTTATCCCGGCAAGGGCGACACCGCCTACGAAGGCATGTGCGAGCTCCAGGTCCTCGCCGAGGACTACGAGACGGTCCACAAGGCCAAGCTCGACCCGCGCCAAGTCCACGGCTCCGTCTACGGCATCGCGGCGGCGACCACGGGCTTCCAACGCCCGCCCGGCCAATGGAACTTCCAGGAAGTGACCGTGAAGGGTTCCAAGATCCGCGTGGAACTGAACGGCGCCCTGATCCTCGACGCCGACGTGGCCAACGTGAAGGAGTTCATGGCCAACTCGCCGCACCCCGGCAAGGACCGCCCGAGCGGCCACTTTGGCTTCGCCGGCCACAACGACCCGGTGAGCTTCCGCAACGTGCGGATCAAGAAGCTGTAAGCCGCAAGGCCCAGCATGAAGAAAGGATCCAAGGCGATTCTGGCGATGGCCGGAATCGCCTTGGTCGTTCTTGGTTTGGTGTGGCCGCGGGAAGAGCCGGTGTATGGAATGTCGGCGAAGTTCCTTCGCTACGGCGTTTATCCGTTCGTTGACTACGGGAATACCGCGCCAACCAATGCCCTTTGCGCCGTGTTTGGCGTAACCAACACCGGCAATCGACGCATTTACTGCCGAACCAATTTCCGGGGAGTCGGCGGCCTGTTCGCCGAAGTAATGACGACCAATGGTTGGGACACCATCGTGCCGGCGTGGGGTTGCCTTGCTCAAAGCAGGGACTTGGAACCGGGTGAAGGCTTCGAAGTTCCGGTTGTTGTCCGCGCAAACTTGTCTTGGAGAACCTCCTTTGGTTTTTGCCCTTACGCTCCTTGGGAATCCATACCCAACATCCGCTCTCTGGTTGACCAGCTTCCCGATGACTTTCCGTTCTTCAGACGTCCAGAAGGCCACGACGTTTGGACCGATCCTGTTCCAGCGCCCGGGAAGCTTTGGCCCCAACCGTAGCCGGAATCGGAAATGCAGTCCTCAGGAGCACGCGAAACACCCTGCAGTGCGGTGGTTGGCTACTTCGATGAACCATTGGCGCCTCCGCCATGAACCGAACGTCGGGCCCGCGGCAAAAACCGGCTTTTCATTCACCCGCCGCGCCGTAGGTTTCGCCGCTGCCCGGTTCCGGGCACACTCACGAACCTGAAACTCGTCTGACATGGCCGCTGACAATTCCGTCGTTGCGAAGGTCGAACTGCCTCCGCTCACCCCGCTCAACCTCAAGTCCAAGCTCGCCCCCACGCCGGCGAACCCGCCCAAGTATTCCGTCCGCGTCAAAAACGCCGCCGGTCAGGACGTGGTCCTCGGCGATCCCCGCGCCACCCGGGCGCTGGTCGCGCTCATGGACGTCCACGCGGTGGTCGGCGGCGCGGCCTGCCACTGGGGCGGTCCCGCGGCCTTCGCGGAGATCAACGCCGCCGTGCATGGACTGATGTTCAATACCGCGGGCCGCCCTTGGCACGAGGCCTACAACTACGTGAACGACGCCGGCCACGCGGAAAACGGCGTTTACGCCCTGCGCGCGAACTACGGTTTCGACGGCCTGACCTTCGACGACCTGAAGGCATTCCGTTCCATCAAGTCCAAGCTCACCGGTCACGGCGAGTCGCACCTGAATCCCGAGGGCGTCTTGCTGTCCAACGGCCCGCTCGGCTCCTCCGTCGGCCAGGCGCAAGGCCTGGCCATCGGCGACAAATTGGCGAAGCGCGACCGCGTCACCATCCTCGTCGTCTCGGACGGTGCGTCGATGGAAGGCGAGGCCAAGGAAGGCTTTGCGGCGATCCCCGGCCAGGCGGCCAAGGGCATCGTGAACCCGTTCGTGATGATCGTTTCGGACAACGACACCAAGCTCTCCGGTCGCATCACAAAGGACTCCTTCTCCATGCAGCCGACCTTCGAGGCGATGGACGACCTCGGCTGGGATGTCCGCAAGGTGGAGCACGGCCATGACCTCCAAGGAGTCTATCTCGCGCTGGAAAAGGCCGTCGCCGACGCCAAGACGAATCCCGCGAAGCCGGTCTGCCTTTGGGTGAAGACGATCAAGGGTTACGGCATCAAGAGCACCGAGGAGAACTCCGCCGGCGGTCATGGCTTCCCGCTCGCCAACGGCGAGAAGATCCCCGGCTGGGTCACCGAACTCTACCAGGGCGACACCGCCCCGGCCGAATTGGTCGCCTGGGGCGCCGCCCTCCGTGCCGATTGGGAAAAGAAGGAAGCCGACAAGAAGGCCAAAGCTGCGGCGGCTGCCGCCAATCCCGCCCCTGCGGCGCCGGCCGTGAAGAAGGACAAGGTCCAGGCCGGCCTCGCCGCCGGGGCAATCCGCGCCGCCAAGGAAGGTTACCCGGTTTTCTCCGTCAGCTCCGACGTCCAGGGCTCGACCGGCATCAGCACGTTCCAGAAGGCGACCGGCAACTTCATCGAGGTCGGCATCGCCGAGTCGAACATGGTCAGCGTGGCCGCCGGTCTCGCGAAGACCGGTTACGTGCCCATCGTGGACACGTTCGGCCAGTTCGGCGTCACCAAGGGTAACCTGCCCCTCACGATGGCCGCGCTGTCGCAGGCGCCCGTGATCGCGATGTTCTCGCACGTCGGCTTCCAGGACGCCGCGGACGGCGCCTCGCACCAGGCCACGACTTACTTCGCCGCCGTAAGCGCGATTCCGCACACCATCGTCGTCGCCCCGAGCTGCGCGAACGAGGCCGAGGCGTTCATGTTCGACGCGATCAAGCACATCGCCGAGGAGCGCAAGGCGGGGCGCGACGGCGAGTCCGTGCTCTTCTTCGTCGGCCGCGAAAACTACCCGGTCGAATGGGTGCCCGGCGCGAACTACGCGTGGGGCAAGGCCCAGATCATCCAGGAAGGCAGCGACGTGGTGCTCGTGGGCAGCGGCGTGCTGTTCAGCAAATGCCTCGAAGCCGCCAAGCTCCTCCAGGCCAAGGGCAAGTCCGCGACGGTCATCAACAACCCCTTCGTGAACCGCGTGGACCTCGAGACCATCGGCGCCGCCGTGAAGAAGTGCGGAGGCCGGCTCGTGACCATCGAGGACCACCAGGTCATCGGCGGCATGGGTGCGCAGGTCTCGCACGCGCTGAGCAACGCCGGCATCGCGCACCGCGTCACCACGCTGGGAATCCCGGGTGAGTTCGGCCAGAGCGCCTACCTCGCCGAGGAACTCTACGTGAAATACGGTCTCACCGGCCCGAAGATGGCCGAAGCGGCGCTGGCCTTGATCGGCTGAGCCCGGCCCATCACTTGGCTCGACCCGCACCCGCAACGGTGCGGGTTTTTGCTTTTTCGCACGTCGATCAATTCGGAAAGCAGGAAGAGCCCGCTCAGGTTTTCCTGCCTTCCCAATCCCCCACTCGCCTGCCGTCCCGCCCACCGAGATTGCGTGCAGCGCTCCCCGCCATCTGCCTACGCTTCTTCATGCCGTCCCGGTGGATGCTCCTTTTCTCCGCGTGCCTCGCGGGAAGCTTCGCCCGTTGCGCCGAGACCAACCGGCCTTCGGTCCACATGCTGGTGCCCGGCTTCACCGTCCACGAGCTGCCCGTGAAGCTCAGCAACCAGAACAACCTCCGCTTCGCGCCCGACGGATCGCTCACTTCGCTCGGCTACGACGGCAAGGTTTGGCGTCTGCGCGACACCAACGGAGACGGCCTCGAGGACACCGCGGAACCCGTCTGGGACCAGCCCACGCTCAGCGTCCCGCTTGGCATGGCGTGGAGCACGGCCGGCCTTTACGTCTCGTCCAAGGGCAAGGTCTCGCTGCTTCGTGACACCAATGCCGACGGCCGCGCCGAAACCGAGGACATCATCGCTTCTGGCTGGCCCGCCACGGACGTCGGCTCCGGCGGCGTGGATGCCACCGCCGTCACGCTCGACCAGGAGGGCAACCTCTTCTTCGGGCTGCTCGTCGCCGATTACGCGAACGCTTACCGGCTGCGAAAACGCGGCGAGCTGAAGCCGGCCGAAGTTGAATGGCTCAAGCAGAGCGGGCGCTGGAAGGAACCTTCGGGACCGGAGGCTGCCAACGACGAGTTCAGCCTCTACGACCTCAACTCGAAGCGAGGAACCATCCAGAAGTTCGACCCGCGCACGAAGCGGCTCGAAACCGTCGCCACCGGCCTGCGCGTGCCCGTGGCCCTGGCCTTCAACCGCGAGGGCGACCTCTTCAACACCGACCAGGAAGGCGAGACGTGGATGCCCAACGGCAATCCGTTCGACGAACTCAACCACATCATCCTGGGCCGCAACTACGGCTTCCCGCCGCGCCACGAGAAGTGGCTGCCCGACCTCGTCAGCGAACCGCCCGTCGTCGCCTTCGGCCCCCAGCACCAAAGCGCCTGCGGACTGGTGTTCAACGAAGCGCGGGCCGCGAGCCCGGTAGCCGCCGTCGGGTGGGGGCGCACGGCCGGGAAGTCGGCTCCGCCTCCTCACGTCGGCGGCTACGAAATTCCCCTCCCCGCCTTCCCCGCCCAAGGACTCTTCGGTCCCAAGTGGTGGGAGGGCGACGCCTTAGTGGCCGGCGAATCGCGCGGCAAGATCTGGCGTGTGCGCCTCGTGAAGACGCCGCACGGCTACGTCGGCAAGAGCTATACCATCGCCCGGCTCGACCTGCTCACGCTCGACCTCACCATCTCGCCCAAGGGCGACCTTTACGTGTGCTGCCATAGCGGCCCGCCCGACTGGGGCACCGGCCCACAGGGCGAAGGGAAGATTTTCAAGATCAGCTACAACGATCCGAAGGCGCCCCAGCCCGTCGCCGTCTGGCCGGCCAGCCCGACGGAAGTCCGCATCGCCTTCGACCGCCCGCTGGACCCCAGCGTGACGAATGCCTTCAACGTAGGGCAGGCTGCCAGCCTGCCCGGGTCCGAAGCGGGCGCCACGAACCGTTCAGACCAACAACCCGCGTCGCGGGCAGGCTGGCAGCCCGCCCTACCTACCATCGAGTTCGGCGAATACGTCTCGGCCGGCGACCGCTTCGAGGTGCTCAAGCCGCCCTACGCCGTCGTGGAACAGCAGGATGCGACGCCAAGGGGGAAGCTGGTAGTTCGAAGGGGGAGATTGCGTGACGACAACAGAACGCTGGTGCTGACCACCGACCCGCATACTTTGGCAGTAAACTACGCCCTGAATGTTGGTGGATGGGAAGTCGGCTACGACTTTCAAGGATGCTACATATACGCCTCCACGCCGACTGCATGGGGCAAGGTTCCAAATGCGGTCAAAAGCCGGCTCCAGAACCTTGGGATTGGGCAAGAATCAGCCGAGTGGACAGGGGGTTCATTATTGGGCATTGGGATAGGTCGTGAGCTGAATCGAGGCTTCGGCATTAGCGTCGGCAACCCGGCGAAAGACGGGCAGACGGACGCTTACACAAGTTTGAACCTTCCACCTGACACCGTGGCAGTCTCGGTCAGATCGGACGCAGAAGTGGAGATGCAGGTCGGAGGCGTCTTTGAGCGCCCAGAGATCCGATCGGCTGCCTTTGTTACCACGACCAAACAGGTCTCTGGACATTGGGGCTCACTGAACTGGAATACTGCTTACAATGGCACGCTACTGTTCTTGCGTGGGCCGGGAACTGCGAGCGCACAACTTACCTTCTTAGGTCGCGGAGAAACCCAAGAAAGGACGATCCCGTTAGAGGCGATACGCCTCCCTTGGGCCCCCACCAACCGCGCCTCCGCCGGCACCGACAGCCGGCCGGTGCCCAAACCGCAGGGCGACTGGGAACACGGCCGCGAGCTGTTCACCGGCACCGCGTTGAACTGCGCCAAGTGCCACCGCATCCGGGGCAAGGGCGGCCTCACCGGACCGGACCTCAGCAACCTCATCCACCGCGACGCCCGCAGCGTGGAGCGCGACATCCGCGAACCAAGCGCCACGCTACATCCCGACTACATGACCTACCTCGCCGAACTGAAGAACGGCGATTCTCTCACCGGCTTCATCCGCTCGAAAAGTAGGACAGGCAGCCTGCCTGTCCCTGAGCGCGGCGCTTCCAGCCCGCGGTCACCCGGTGAGCCCGAAACCAACACGGCGGGCAGGCTGGCAGCCCGCCCTACTTTGGAGGACGCCGTCGTCCTCTTCGACGCCGACGGCAAGGATACCGTGGTTCTGCGCACCGACCTCCGGAATCTCCATCCCACCGGCCAGAGCCTGATGCCCACCGGCCTGCTCGATGCGCTCAAGCCCGACGACGTGCGCGACCTGCTCACCTTCCTGCTCTGGGAACCGCCCGTGCGCACCAAGGCCGAGGCGGAGCGCGTGATGGCCGCTTCGCCTCCCTCGCCCCTCGGAGGGGAGAGGGGTGATTCCACCACGTCTTTGAAGCAGCCCACACCTCCCCCTGCCCTCTCCCCTCCCGCTGGGAGCGGAGAGGGTAAGGCGAGTGCCGCAATCCGAATCGTCCTCGTCGCCTCCAAGCAGGACCACGGTCCGGGCCAGCACGATTACCCGCGCTGGCAGGAAAAGTGGCTGCGGCTACTCTCCAGCCTAGGCCACAGCAGTCCTAGCCAATCCGACAGTGGCAATCCCACGGCTTCAGCCACCGTTCCCCTCTCCTTGGGGGAGAGGGATAGGGTGAGGGCGGGCCAACCCAGCCGGCCCGAGCCGGCTCCATCGTCCAATCCCCAATCCAGTCAGAGCCTCCTGACGTCGGCTCCTACAAACGTCTCCGTGGAGACCGCTTGGGAATGGCCCAGCGCCGACCAGTTCGCCACGGCCGACGTGCTGGTCTTCTACTTCTGGAATCACGACTGGTCACCGGCCCGTTACGCCCAGTTCGACGCCTACCAGAAACGCGGCGGCGGCGTGGTCATCCTGCACTCGGCCTGCATCGCCGACCGTGAGCCGGAGAAGCTGGCCGAGCGCATCGGCCTGTCCGCGACGCCAGGCACGGTCAGTTATCGCCACATGCCGTTCGACTTGTCGTTCGTAGCGAAGGATCACCCGCTCGTCCGTGGCCTGCCCGAGCGACTTCACTTCCTCGACGAACCCTACTGGCCGCTGATCGGTGATCCGTCCCGCGTGACCGTGTTGGCGAACGGCCAAGTGGACGGCGCAACGAAGCCGCTCGTTTGGACGTTCGAACGCGACGGCATCGACGGCCGCAGAGGCCGCGTCTTCGGCAGCATCCTCGGGCACTATTTCTGGACGTTGGACGACCCGCTTTACCGCCTGCTGGTGTTGCGCGGCATTGCCTGGGCGGGTGGCGCCGACCTGAACCGTCTGGCTGACGCCGCGCTTCTGGAAGCCGCGGTCAAATAGCCGACGGACTTGGTGCCCGCGAACCGGCGGGGCAATCGTGCAGGCCGTTGAAGGTTGCCCGAATCGTTCAACGTTGGGCCGGTTTCAATCGCGGATCATCCAGGTCGAGCCGATAGAGTATCTGGTTGTAGTCGTGCCGGGGCGTCGCGGCCGGATGTCCCGAGAACTCCTTGGTGTAGGTGCCCTCGAAGAGGAGGACCGGGGAATTCGTGGGCGTTAGGTCGAGGTGCAGGCACGGATTGTAGAACGTGTGTCGCTGGTGCGTAAGCACCTTCACCGCCGGCCCCCACGGCCCGGTCGGCGACCCGGCCTCCGCATACCACAATTCGCCCAGCTTGGAGGGCTTCCCCTCGACCTGCTGGAACACCGCCACCCAGCGTTTGCGCCACGGGTGCCAGCCCATGCCGCCGGCATGAACGCCCGCGTGAGGCCGGACCGTTTCGCCGGTTTCGGCCGCGGTCAGTGAGGTCGGCGGCGAAACAACTTCCCACGCCGACGGTTCTTGCCACGCCTCGAAGGTGGCCGGACAGCGCAGCGCGGGAAACGGATGCGCGAACAGCAGCCAGGCTCGGCCGGCCGGATCCGTCCACGGCACCGGGTGACCTTGCGGCAGCGGCGGAGGCGCGGGATTCGCCTCAGATTTGGTCCAGAGCACCTTCAGGCGTTCGAACTTCGCCCCGTCCTCGTTCCACACTGCCAACCCCCATTCGTAGGCCTCCAGGTAACCCCGGATCTTCATATAAGTGCATCCTAGCCGGGACACGCCTTGGGCATCTCGCAGGCTCACCAGCGCCGTGGCCCAAGTGGGACCTTCGCCCGGCATTGGCGTGAGGCCTCGAGGACGGCCCCTCGGGTCGCGGAGATAATCGAAGATCAGTCGGACAGGTGGCTCAAAGGACTGGAGCGGCTGAGCCGGCGTCCAAGCGCCCGAGCTGTCAAAAATGCCCAACGGATAGTCCGGCAACGTGGTGTCGCCCCACAGCCAAAGCCGTCGCCCGCGATGGACGGCCGTCTGGACACTGTCAGCCCCGAACACGCCGGATTCCGGCCAGTCCGAATCACGGCCGGTCCGCTGGCTTTCGGCGAAGAGACCGCCGCCGGTCAACCGCCCGAGCCGCCGGGCGAGCATCGTGCGGTTCACCTCCACCCGAAGGGTCCGGCCGGCCTCCGGTTTGAGCCGGACACCGCGATAACCAAAGCCGTCCTGGGCCACTTCGTAGCCATCGGCGCTGACGTGGAAAAATACCTCCCGGCCGAGCAGTTCCGGGGAATCCACTGCCACCACGCCGGCATTGTCCGAGAACAGGCTGAGGTGGTGGGTCGTGCGCAATTCCACCAACGGCACCGGCCAGCCGGAACCCCGCTCGACAATTTCGATGCGGCAGGGTGCAGCCGCGCGACCGGCAGCCAAGCCGAGGAAAAGGCCAAGCCAGCAGGAGGGCCAAGTCCCGACACCCCACCAACGAAGCCCGGCGCTCATTCGGCGGCGACCGTCCTGGGCCGGCTCGTGACTTCGCGGAAGCGGTTTTCGTAGTCGGGATGATTGGTCCCCATGAGGCGATCCCACACGTTGAAGTAGAGGCCGTAGTTGCCCTTCAGCTTTTCGTGGTGCTGGACGTGATTTGTCGGGGTGTTCAGCACCTTGCCGAGCCATGAATCCATCAGCCAGCGCGGGTGAAACTCGTAGCCGGTGTGGCCCAGCACGTTGAACGTGATCTGCCACAGCATCACGACTCCGAATGCCAGCGGGTGGATGGGCATGAGACACACGGTGACGGGAAAGATGCCGGCCTCGACCACCGCCTCCAGCGGGGCAAAGGAATACGCTGCCCACGGTGACGGATTGGTCGAGAGGTGATGCACCCGATGGAACGGGCCGAACAGCCTCGGATGATGCATGAGCCGGTGGGTCCAATAGAAGTAGGTGTCGTGGAGCACAATGCCGCACGCGACGCTGCCCCAGAACCAGGCCCAACCCCGTTCGGCGGGCTGCCAATACATCTGCGTCCAGCCCTGTTTCGATGCGTAGATCGTGCCCGCGCCCATCAGGCCGAAGATGAACAACGTCAGCACCGAATAGCCGATCTCGCGGCGCACGTCGGCCGACTGCGGCAGCCGGGCGATGATCTTGCGGTGAAACCAGCGGCGCGGGAACAGCACGTAGGCGAGCAGCCAGGCAATCCCGGCGAAAAGGAAATACCGGACCCCGACCTCCACCGTGGTGAAAGTGCTGAGTCGGAGAAAGTTCAGCGACTCGAGGGAAAAAGCGGCGAGCAATGCCGGCGACATGCCGCTGCCATGCCAGCTTGGGTTATGGAACGCAATCCGGCCGTTGCGCTAAAGCCGAGTCGACAGCCTCCGCGCCACCACGAACGCATTGAACATGCCGTAGCGCAATGGGGTGGCGTTCAGCGCAAAATCCACCAGCGGGTTCACCACGCGGTCCGTGCACTCGGCCCGGAGGATCTCGCAACCGGCGCGCCGCAGGAAAAATCCCATGTCCAACGCATTGGTGCAGACGATGGCGTC
The DNA here is from genome assembly GCA_044339945.1 of Kapaibacterium sp. (SeqCode). GTDB lineage: Bacteria > Verrucomicrobiota > Verrucomicrobiia > Limisphaerales > UBA9464 > CAIWAH01. The sequence continues at coordinate 2,563 of JBIIUN010000087.1, read as the reverse complement.
GTCGTCCGGCGTAAAGGGCTCCTTGATGATCGGCGTCATCCGCTCGAAGCGCACGGCATCCGGGGTTTCCCGCATCTGGCGGCGGCGCGCCAACAGTGCGTGGAGATTGCGCCACTTGTTGGCCAGCCCCCGCATCCGCGGATGGTAGTCCCGCCAACCGAAGGCCCGCAGGAAATTGGGTGAACTCAGCACGATCTGACCACCGGGCGCGGTGACCCGCACGACCTCGGCGATGAACGCCTCCGGCTCCTCGACATGCTCCAGCACGTTGAGCGCGCCGACACTCGCAAAGTGCCCGTCGGCAAAGGGCAGCCGGTTGCCGTCATACCATCGGCACCGGTCAGTCAGTTGTTTCGAGCGAACAATGTTCGCCTCGGCGACATCCACGCCCCAGGCGTCAAAGCCAGCCGACGCCAAGGTCGCCACCACCTGGCCGACGCCGCAGCCCACGTCCAGCACCCGGCCTCCCGGGGTCGCCGGCCGCAGGGTTTGGGTGAACTTCGCGTAGAAGCCCGCGTCCCAATTCGCGAGGATGCTGGAATACGCGACATCGTCGCGCACGCGGTCGAGGTGGCTGGTATTCGCGGCCATGTTTATGCCGTTGGCTTCTTTTCCGGAACAAACGCGAGCAATCCGGCGAGAATCAGGCCAACCCCGATCGCGGAGAGGCTGATCCACAGGGTGCCGTGCGGTGGATTGAACCGGAACTCGACCGTGTGTTCGCCGGCCGGCACCGCGACGCCGCGCATGATGAAGTTGGCCCGCAGCAAGGGCGCCGGTTGGCCGTCCACGGTCACCTGCCAATCCGGATGCCAGCGGTCGTTCAGCAGCAGCACGCCCGCAGTCGCCGATTTCGTCTTCACCACGACCTGCTTCGGCGCATGGCTGACGATGCTGGCTTCCCCCGGCGGCGCATTGGTCGTCGGGTCGATGCCGTCCACCGATTGGGCCAGCAGGACCTTCTGCGCCGGGTCGAATCCAGGATAGCGCAGCATCTCCAACGTGTTCGTGTCGGACAACCCCGCCTGCCAGTCGGTGTAGAACTTCGCCCGGGGCAACGCCCCGGTGAATTCCAGCACCGCGTAGGGCCCCTGCTCTGACGGCGTGGCGGTGAGCAATTGGACGACGTCCGCAATGGGGGTAGTCGGCTCGGGCGCCTTCGCGCCGGGCTTCAAGCCGAGGGCAAACGGCATTTTGACCCGCAGGCGCTTCTGGGCCGGGTCCAGCATCTGGTTGAGCTGGTCCACCACGTCCTTCGAGCCGAGCACGTAGCGGGTGTTGGTGAGTTGCCAGAGGCGGGCGACCAGCGCCGGGTTGTTCTGGTTCGCCATCAGCGACAACGCCGCGAAGTAGGCCTCCTCCAGCTCCGGCGTGCGGGACATCTGGTCGATGTCGAGGGACTGAATCTTGAAATACTGGAAATGATGTTCGAGCCATTCCTTCTGGAGGAAAACCCACGACCCCGCCGCTTCGCCGCCGACCAAGGGCGCCGCCCGCCGGGGATCCAGGAAGGCGGTGACGCGTTGTTCCCACGGCTTCTCCTTCAGCAAATCAATCACCGGATTGCTCTGGTAACGGGTCACATAGTCGTAGTGCTTCACCCACGGCGTGTTCGCCCGATACAGGTCCACGACCAGAATGCCGCCCAGCAACCACCACGCGACGGTGGCCCGACCGCCAAACCACCCGATTACCACGCCGATGACCACCGCCAACGACACGCCAAAGAAAACGACCGCCTGCCACACCTCCCGGATCGAGAACGCGGCGTCTGCCGGCTGGCTTTGGCTGAACTCAATCTTCCCGAGGTAGGCGGACAACGAGCTGGCACTGCTCGAATAAATGACCGAGGCGAAGATCGCCAAACCGAGCGTGGCCAAGGCGCCAAAGACCCAGCGCCGTTCGCCAGGGGCGGCCGCCGACTTCCAGGCCGCGAACTGCTCCTTCACCGAGCCGAGGCGAACCTTGCCCGCCGCCAAGCCGCCGCGCGCCAACGCCTCGAGGCCATAGGCGAAGAGCACCCAGACGGCGAGGTTCATGCCGTGCAGGAACTTCACCGGCAACCGGATGGTCGAGAAATACGGGAGCGAGAAGAACAGTTGGTAGAAGGGCGCGAACTTGCCGAACGCCAGCAGCAGCGACCCCAAAGCCACCACCGCCCAGAACCAAACCTGCTTCCGTTCGTGGATTGAAAAGGGCGACTTGTCCCGCCGCAGCGACGTCACCACGCCCAGCGAGGCGACCAACAGCACGAGCACGCCCACGTATTCGCCGCTGCCGCTGAACCGGCTGTTGGGCGTTCCGCCGCCGAAGGAACCCCAGTAGGCGCCGCCCTCCGGTGTGTCCATGCGGTAGCCGAAAATGCCGGGCACCGCGAAGCGCAGCGTCTCCAGCTTCGGGTAGCTGCCCCAGGTCGCGAATTCCCACCGCTGGTCCCGGGTCTCCTGCTTCTGTTGCATCCCGGAAACCCCGATGATCTGGGTGCCGATGAGCGTGCTGAGCGCATGGGCGGCCAGCCAACCGGCGCACACGGCGACCAACGCGAGCCGGATACCGCCTTGCG
>JBIIUN010000086.1:0-12813 GCA_044339945.1 Kapaibacterium sp. (SeqCode) | reverse complement strand
GAGCTGTTCAAGGGCGATGAGGCCGTGGCGTCCGCGGCCTTCAAGTGGACGAGCGGTGAATGGACCCAGCTTCGGCTGGCGCTGAAGCCGGAAAAGGACGGCACCTTCACGCTCGAAGGCGCCGCGTCCGTCGGCGGAACCACGCCGGCGTCGGCCTTGGTGCGTCACACCGAAACCAAGCTGCAGCCGGCCGGGAAGGCCGGCGTGTGGGGCATGCCGTTCAGCGGCACGCCGATCCGTTTCGACGACCTGAAAGTGACTCGCATCGAGTAATCGTCCCGTGAATCCCCGCGACTTCTACCGGCATTGCCCGCGCTGCGGCGCCGCCCAACCGGCCACGCCAGCAGGAAACGTGTTCACCTGCGCCGCCTGCGGGTTCCGGCTGTTCTTCAATCCCGCCGTCGCCATCGCCGTGTTCATCCGGCGGGACGATGGCCGGGCGCTGTTCATCCACCGCGCCAAGGATCCCGGCAAAGGCCGGCTCGCGCCGCCCGGCGGCTTCATCGACCTCGGCGAGCGGGCCGAGGAAGCTGCCTGCCGGGAAATCCGGGAGGAAGTCGGCCTGGAGCTCGCCGACGTCACTTTCCTGTGTTCGCAGCCGAACACCTACCATTACGCCGAGGTTACCTATCCCGTGCTGGACTGCTTCTTCACGGCCCGGGCCTTGAATGCCGAAAGCGCCGCCGCGCTGGATGACGTCGCCAAGTTCGAATGGCTCGACCCGCTGGCCGTGGCGCCGGAACAGATGGCGTTTCCCTCCATGCAAACGGCGCTGGGACTCTGGCAGGAACAGCTCCGCTGGATTCCGTAGGGCCGGGCCAATCGGCTCACCGCCGATTGAACGCCGGGTGTCCATCCGGGTCCGAACCGCCCGCCGCCGAGGAGATTCCAAGTTCCCTGCATCCGCCGCGGTGCCGGCGACGGATTGTATTTTGACAATTGTGAACGTTTACCTTTGCTTCCCGAACCCATGCCGATGAGTGCCCTTTCCCGCTGTTTCCGGTTCGCCGCGGCGTTGTTGCTGACGGTGAATGTCGCGTTGGCCGCGTTTCCGCGCATCACGGGCTATTCCCCGGTCCGCGGCGCGCCGGGCACGCTCGTGACGCTTACGGGCCAGAACTTCGGCGGCCTGATCGAGGTTCGCTTCGGGACCACGAAGGCCACGGTCCAGGGCGCCAACGCCTCGTTCATCCAGGTGATTGTGCCCACGGAAGCGCAGTCCGGCCCGATCCATGTCACGACGGTCGGCGGCGACGATTCCACGCTGGCCCTCAGCCTGCCGCATTTCCAGGTGGCCCCCCGCATCCAGGATTTTTACCGCGACTTCGGGGGGAATGGGCAGCCCAACATCCCGGCCAAGGCCAATGTCGGCGAACGGATCTATATCCGGGGCGCCAATCTTGACGATCCCAACCGGCCCAATGACCCGGACTTCGGGTTGGGTGTCTTCGTGAACGGCGTGCGGGCAACTTCCGGGTCGGTGACTTCGCCGACCACCATCCAGATCATCGTGCCGGCGGGCGCCAGCACCGGCCCGATCACCATCACCAATTTTGCGGGCGTCGTGACGTCGTCCCAGTTGCTCTACTTCCAGCCGGTAATTGCGTTCTTCACGGCCCGGGCGGCAATCGGCGAGGCGATGGAGATCCGGGGTTCCAATTTCACCGGCATCACCGAGGTGAAGTTCGGCCAGATCCCCGCCACTTCGTTCACGGTGCTTTCGGCCACCAACCTCCAGGCGGTTGTTCCGCCCAACGCCGTGACCGGCAAGCTGACGATCACCGCTCCCGGCGGGGCCTACATCTCGCTGAGCGACTTCCGGGTGCTGCCCAACATCACCGGCTTCAGTCCCGCCGGCGGGTCTCCGGGAACGGTGGTCACCGTCGACGGCACCGCGCTCACCGGGACCACGGCGGTCCGGTTTGCCGGGGTGGCGGCGGAACGGTTCACGAACATTTCCGCCACCCGGATCACCGCGGTGGTGCCGACGGCGGCGGTCTCGGGTCCGATTTCGGTCGTCACGGCCAATGGCACGAACAGTTCCGCGGCGAATTTCTTCCTCGCCCCGGTCATCACCACGCTGAGTCCGGGCCAGGGATTGCCCGGCAGCACGGTCCGGATCACCGGCCGGAGTTTCACCGGGGTGACTTCGGCCCGGTTGGGGACGAACGAGATCGGCGGCTTCACCGTGGACAGCGGCACGCAGATTACGCTGACCGTGCCGGCCAACGCCAAGTCCGCCCGTTTCTCGGTTACCGGACCGGGCGGCTCGGCGGAAAGCCCGATCCAATTCCGCGTGCTGGGCACGGAACCGACCATCACGGAATTCCTGCCGCCGTTTGGGCTGGTGGGCGCCCAGGTGACGCTGAGAGGGGACAATTTGGCGGCCGTCACCAACGTGGCGTTCAATGGATTGAAGGCGACCTTCTCGGTGGCCAATGGCACCAACCTACTGGCGATCGTGCCCCCCGGGGCCAGTTCCGGCCCCATCCAAATTGGATCGCCGGACGGCAGTTTCGTGACGAGTCGCAGCTTCTTCGTGGGCAATCGCACGGACCTGCGCACGACGTTTAGCGTTAACCAGAATCCGGCAGTCGCGTATGGCCCGCTGACGGGCACCTGGCGGATTGCGAATCTCGGCGCCGTGCCGGCGACCAACTTGGTCGGGCGGCTGACGCTCCCGGCGGGCGTGCAATACTTCGATGTTTCCGCCAGCCATCCGTTTACGTTTGCCGGCAGCGAGGTTCGCGTCACGGCCGACAGCCTGAATCCGGACGCCACGGTGCTCCTGACGCTGCGGGTCATGGTTGGTCCGCCCGCGGCCATTACCTTCGGCACGACGGTTACCAACGGGGTGACCGACGCCAACTTGACCAACAATGCGACCGTGCTGCCGCTGACCGCGACGCCTCCGCGGCTGTTCCTCGAACCGTTGCCCGGCGCCGGGCTATTGCTGAGTTGGTCCGCGGCCGGCACCAACTATGTGGCCGAGCAGCAGGCCGAACTGGGGTCTCCGACGTGGAATCCCCTTGCGGGAAATCCGGACAATGACGGCGCGACCCTGCAATTGACCGTGCCCGCGACGTTGGAGCGCGGATTTTACCGGGTCCGGGCGTTGGAAGTGCCGTGAAGGGCCCGGTCAGCGGTTCCTTTGGCAAATCCCGCTCGCGTTTGTGCCAAAATTCGCGCATCCCGTGGCGATGCGTAGCTTCGTGAAGTTGGCCTGCATCGGACTGTTTCTGCTGGGCAGCGCCGGCCTCGGGGCGAGCCCCGCTGCCGCCGAGTGGCGGGCCGCGATGGAACGCATCATGGGCCCGTTTCCCGGGCCCGACCGCCGCGGTCCGGTCGAGCTGCGGATTGAAGAGACCGTGTCCGGGCCTGGGTTTGTCCGGCAGAAAGTCAGCTACCAGAGCGAGCCCGGGGCGCGGGTGCCTGCGTATCTGCTGCTGCCTGACGCGGCGGTCACCAACCGCAGTCGCAGCTTCCCGGCGATGCTGGCGCTGCATCAGACCCACCCGGCCGGGCAGAAGGTGGTCGTCGGGCTGGGGCGGTCACCGGACGACGAATACGGCGTGGAACTCGTCCAGCGCGGCTACGTGGTCCTCGCGCCGCCGTATCCGCACCTCGCCGACTACGCACCCAGCCTGGCACCGTTCGCGAGCGGCACCATGAAGGCGATCTGGGACAATTCACGTGGCCTGGACCTGCTGGCCTCGCTGCCCTGCGTGGCGACAAACCGCGGGTTCGGCGCGATTGGCCATTCGCTCGGCGGGCACAACAGCCTGTTCACCGCCGCCTTCGACACCCGAATCTCGGCGGTGGCCACCAGCTGTGGGTTCGATTCGTTCCGCGACTACTACGACGGCAAGGATGAGGTTTGGCAGCCCGGACGCGGCTGGTGCCAGGACCGTTACATGCCGCGGCTCGCGGCCTATCGCGGCCGGTTGGCGGAACTGCCATTCGACTTCCCGCAGGTTCTCGCCGCCATCGCGCCCCGGCCGGTGCTGGTGAACGCACCGACCGGCGATTCCAACTTCCGCTGGCGGAGCGTGGATCGGGTGGTCGCCGAGGCTGGGGAGTTGGCCCGGTCGGCCGGTGTGACGGCCGCGATCACCGTGGAACATCCGGAGGTGCCGCACCGGTTCCCGCCGGAGCAACGCGAGCACGCTTACCGGCTCTTCGACGCGACGCTGAAGTTGCCCGGGAAGTGACCGGACAGGGCCCGGCGGTCACGGATACAGCGCGCGCGTGCGGAAGAACTCGGCCTGATTCGTAAGCGGCGGCTCGACGATCCAGTTGGTGCCGGTGCCGCCAGTGTTCGTGCGCAGCGGGCGCCAGAGCACCAGGTTGGTGCTGTGCTCCAGGACGTAAGCCGCGGCATCCGTGGGCACGGTGAAGGCTACGCTGAGTCCACCGTTCGTCATCAGTTCCGGCCGGCTCAGCAAGGAGGGCAGGGGAGCGAGCCGGACCGAGAAGGCGATTTCATTCGTGCCGCGTTCGCCGAGATCGTCTGTGGCCACGGCCCGGATCGAATACTCCCCGACGGACAAGGCGGGCAGGCTGACGTTGGTCACGCTCTGCGTCGCCGGCAAGTTGGTGGCACTCAGCAACGCCACGCCGTTCGTGAACAGGTCCAGCGCGACGACCTGGCCGCCGACCTTGTTCCATTGTGCGACCAAGTTCAGGTCAAACGGGGCTTCGAAGATCCGGCCGGGCGTGAGGCTCGGGAAGCTGACGGTCGGCAAAGGGGTTGCGACCCGGAAAGTGTTCGTCGCGGACCGCGCCAAGGCGCCGCTGGGCATGATGGCAAGCGCGTGGACCGCGTATTCGCCGAGCGCGAAATTCGTCAGTCCGGCGCTGAACGGGGCGCTGGTCGCCGTGGCCACCACGTTGGTCGCGGTCCGGTATTCCACGAGCGCCGGGAAGTTGGTGCTGCCGCCAAAATCCACCGTGAGGCGGATGATGCCGGGATTGCTTTGGCGGCTGCCGTCCGCGGGCGAGGTTAAGGTGAGCGTGAACGGCGCCGCGGCCTCACCGTGGAACTCGACGGCGCCCAGATCCGTCGCGGTTCCGGCGAGCCGCGGCGCAAGCAGGAGGTCGGTTTCGTCCGGCTCGGCCGTGGGGGCGCCGGCGTCGAGGCAGGGCGAATCGGCGCGCAGATGGAATTGGAGTTCCCGCCAGTTCACGAAACCCGGATCCACCGTCAGCGTGCCGATGCCGGCGCTGACGCCCTGCAGGTCGTTGGTTCCGTTTTGGAACAGGCAGTTCCGCTCCACCGTGGCGGTTGCGCCCGGACTGGCGATGCCGGAGGCGTTGAAGGCGATGATGTTGTCCGAGATCTGGAACGTCGCGTTGGTTCCGAGGTAGATCGCGGCGCCGCCGTTGGTCGCCGAGTTGTCGAGGAAGTCATTGTGAACGACGACCGGCCGGTGACCCGCCGGCGGGTCGAGGTAAAGCGCGCCGCCGACCCCGCCGTTGGCCGCCGTGTCGGCGCTGTTCACCGCGAACACATTGTGGGCAATCCGCGGCGAACCGAACCGGCTGAAGAGCCCGCCGCCCCGGCCGATGGTGTCATTCAGGGCGATGAGATTGCGTTCGATCCGCGGTGAACCTTCCACCGCGAAGCCCGCGCCCGCGGCATGGGCGCCATTTTGAACCCGGATTCCGTCCACGGCGCCGCGGTCACCGAAAGCGGTGATCGCGACGACCGGGGCGTTGGTCGTCTGGTTGCCGTCGAGACGGGTTTGGTTCGCGAGCGGTTGCCGCGCGGACCGGTTGGTCTCCTGGCCCGCAAAGCCGCCGTAGAGATAGACGAACGGACTGACGCGGACGTTTTCCCGGTAGGTGCCGGCCTTGACCCAGACTTCGCCGCCGGTCCGGGCCGCGACGTCGAGGGCGGCCTGGACGGTCTTCTTCGCCGTGTCCCACGACGTGCCGGCGTTGCTGTTCGTGCCGGTGGGCGAAACGAAATAGACCGGCGTCGGAACCTCCGGCGCCACGCCCTCGAATTCATCGGCGCCGATGTCCACGGCCGAGCCGACCACGCGGGCGGCGGAGTCGAAATCGCGCCAGGAATTCGTCACGACACCGGCATCCCCAGCGTCGCGCGCCGGCGAATCGGCGGCGAGGTGCGGTTCCATGAAGCGGCTGGCGAGGCGCGGGTCGGCGCGGAGATTGCCCTGGCTGCCCGTCGGGTCCGCGAGCCGCTGGTAGTCGCCGTGGTCGTTGGCCCAGACGAGATTGTGCCTGAGTTCGGGCGCCGTCCCCGCCGCGAAGTGCAGGCCGGTGCGGTTGTAGGCGATGAGGTTGTTGAAGACCTTGGCCGGGGTCGTCGGGGCGTTGGTTCCTTGGGCCCAATGGATGGCCCCACCGAGATCATTGGTGCGTGCGGCGTTGTTGGGCGTCGCGTGATTGCCGAGGAACGTGTTGTTGGCGAGCAACGGGACCGCTTGGCCGCCGACGAACAGCGCGCCGCCCCGGGATTCGCCGCCGGTGGCGGTATTGGTGACGACGTTTCCACGGAAGACATTGTTGATGATGACCGGGGCGCCGGCGACGACCTTCAGGGCTCCGCCCTCGGCTGGCACCGCCGCCGACCGGGAGAACGTCAGATTGCGGGTGAAGGTGTTGTTGGCGATCACCGGGTTTCCGCCATTGCTGAACAGGGCGGCGCCACCGCGGGCCGCGGTGGCCGAGGGCGGGGCCTCGGACTGGTTATCCTCGAACCGGTTGTTCAGCACCCGAACGTCGCCGGAGACCAGCGCGCCGCTGCCGGCGTTCGCGACGCCATTGCGGATGGTGAAGCCGTCGATGGTTTCGCCGGCCTCCAGTTCAAACAGCTGGACCACGGGTTGATTCTGCCGGGCGCTCAGCGACGTGACGTTGGTCCGCCAGTTTCGCTGGGCGCGATTGGTTTCGTCGCCGGCGAATCCCCCGTAGAGGTGGGTGAACGAACGAATCCGGACGTTTTCCGAGTAGTCGCCGGACCGGATCCAGACTTCGCCGCCGGTGCGGCTCGCGACGTCAATGCCCACCTGCACGGAAGCGACCGCCGTAGCCCAGGTTCGGCCGTCCTGGCCGTTGCTCCCGGTTGGTGACACATGGACGACCCGCGGCTGCGGAGTCGGCGTCGTGCCGTCGCCCTCATCGGCCCCGATGTCCACCGCGCCTTGGAGCGTGCGGGGCTGGCCTTCGAGATCGAGGGCACCCGCGTGCACGGCGTTGGTTTCGCCCGCATTGCGGCAGGGGGATTCCGGCATGAGCGCAAAGTTCCCTTCACGGGGCTCGCCGGCGAATCGCGGGTCCTGCGACAGGTTGCCGGCGGTGCCGGTGACGTCGGCGAATCCGACGTAGTTGGTGCCGCCGTTGGCGAAGACATTGTTGCGGCGCAGCCGGAGTCCGGCCGGCCCGCCGATGCCGCCGGTGCCGCGGGTGACCAGGTTGTTGGCCAGCGTGGCCGCCGGGCTCAGGCAGAAGATGCCGCCGACTGGCGCGAAGTTTTCGACCAGGGTGTTGTTCAGCACCGTCGCCGCGCTGTTGCCATCCACGAACACGCCCCCGCCCCCGCGAGGTTCGTTCGTGACGACGGCGGCGCGGTTGCGGAGGAAGGCGTTGTTGAACACCAGCGCCGCACTGCCGTCGGTCGCCGCCACGCCGCCGCCGCGGAACACGGCCGTATTGGCGAGGAAACGGTTGTGGGTGACGCGCGTGGCGGACGCGAAGCAGGCGACGGCGCCACCGTTCTGCAGCGCCTCGTTCTTCAGGAACCAATTGCCGGTGACCGTCCCGCTGGCCCCGACGGAATAGATCGCCCCGCCGTCGCGCGCACGGTTCGCCACGAAGGAGTTGCCCTCGATCCGCGGGTTGGCGGCCCCGAGGGCGATGGCCCCGCCACCGGTCGGCGGAAGCGCGATTTCCAGGCCGTTGACCGCGAAGTAGTTGTTGGTCAGCAGGGCGGTCGTGCCGCCATCGAGGTAAACCGCGTTGCCGAGGGTGGTCGCGTTGTTGCCAAAGAACTGGCAGTTGGCGACGACCGGCGAGCCGCCGGTGATCCGGAGCCCGGCGCCGGAGTTGGCGAAGCCGTTGCGGATGACGAGGCCGTCCACGCGGGTGTCGTTGGTCGCACCCTTCATGACCGTCAGGACATTGGTTCTCAACTGCCCGTCGAGGATCGAGAAGTTGGTGAACACGTTGCGCTCCGTCGCCGCGACTTCACCGCCGGCGAAACCGCCCAGCAACGTCACGCCGGCCGGCAGCGTGAACGAGCCGGGGTAAACGCCGGCGGCAAGCCAGATTTCATCGCCTTTGCGCGCGGCGGCCAGGGCCGGCGTCGGCGTGGAGAACGCATTGGTCCAGGAAAGCCCGTCGGCGGTCGCGTTGGTGTTGCCCGGCTTGACCCGGAGCACGTTGGCCCGGACGGGCACCAGCCCGGCGAACGCAGCGAGCAGCAGGAAGACAAAGGGCGGGAAAAGTCGGTTTGGCATCACGTGGCGGCACACGGCGTCCGCGACGGCGGCGCGGACACAATGTTGCGAGCGGCTATACGCGTGCGGCCGGCGATTGGCAAAGGCGGACCCAAGAGGATCGGGAAGGGCGTCAAAGCCGCGTCACGGCGACACGGAAGAATCGGGTTTCGGCGTCCGCCAGGGGCAGACGCACTTCGGCCGGAAGGTGGGTGGCCGGAAGATTAAACCGGTTGGCCCGCCCGGGCACGGTCGTCCAGGGCGCCGACGTGAAGGGGTTGCCGGTCTCGACCTGCATGAGCAGGCCGGCGCGGTGTTCGAAGCGGAGGACCAGTTCGCCGGCCTCCTTGGCCACGGAAACGGTCCACGTCCGGGCGGGATTGTTCGGGTCTTCGCCCAACAACCATTCCAGTTCGTTGGATAGGCCATCGGAATCCGCATCGGCGGCGGGACCGGTGTCCGGCCCCCGCACGGCGCCGAAGTGATTGGTCTGCCACTCGGGGAAGCGAACGTAGTTGGTCAGCGGCCCCGTGATCCAACTGCGGAGCAGTTCCACGGCATTGGTATTCACCACGGAGGTGCCCAGCGGCGGCATGTGGTAAGGGGCCAGGTCGGCCACCCGCTGGAAGATTGACGACTGTTCCGGTTTCCCGGTGAAGACGATCCGGGTCGGGGTGATGGCGTAAACGTCGCCAAGGTTGTTGAGCGCCGGGACGTCCACGATGCCCGCCTCGGCCAACGGGGTGGTGAGGCGGGCGTCCCAGGTTGCCCGGGTGGGCCCGCCCGGAAGATGGCAGTAGGCGCAGTTGGCGGCGAGGTAGGACCGGACGCGATAGCCTATGCCCGCGGTGGGATCGTCCAAGGCTGCCAGGCGCGGGAGGTGGTCGGCGCTGGGCAATGGTTCGGACAAGTAGCCGAGCGAGGCGAGCCGGGTCAGTTGAGATTGGCCGCCGACCCGCAGGTTGAGTTGTGCGGTGTTGAAGCCCAGGGCGTGGCCGGCCGCGGCGTTGTGGCAGGCGAGGCATTCGTCGCGGGCCGGATAGCGCCACGTTTGGGTGCGGACAAGACCGGTGCCCGCCGGGCCGGAGACTGGAATCTCCTCATCCAGCCCCTCGGCGGGAACGAGGTCGGCCTCCAATCCGTCCGCGCGCCAACGATAGCTGGCGCCCCAGACCCCCTGGTCGTTCCGGAAGAGCACGCGAGTTTCCACCCGGCGAACCGGGCTTCGGGGGCCGGCGTCGGTCTCCAGTTCAAAGTGCTTTACCCAGAGCGTGCCTGGTTGGATCGACCACGGGGCGTCCGCGGAGAAACCCAGCGGGCCCGTTCCGGGCAGCAGCCCGAACCAGCGACGTTTGTGGGCCAGGTCGGACCAGAAGGGATGGTTGATCTGGTAAGGCTCCAGTCCCGGCGCCGGCGTCAGGTCCTTGAGATCGGAGAAAAGCCCGGTGGCGCTCAGCACCGGGGGCAGGGGGGCGGTGCCGGTCGCCGCGAACGTCAGTTTCCGGATCCGCCCGTCATCAACGGCGACGAAGAGCAGGTCCCCCGTCCGCGGATTGGTGCCGATGTCGGTGATGCCCGGGGACCGCGCGATCCAACTGGCCGAGGGCCGGCCGGCGTCGTTGAAGGTCAGCACCCCGATCGGCCCCCCGAAGTCGGCAAAGACGTAGGCGCCGTTCAGTTGCGGATGCTGGCTGCCGAAATACCAGTGGCCGCCGGTGATGGCGACCCGGCCCTGCTCGTGCTCATACTCGAAGACCGGGCCGGTGAACTCGGTTTCGGCGGGTATGCCGAAGGGCCACGCCAAGCTGCCCTCGAAAAACACCCAGCCGTAGTTCCTTCCCGGCAAGATTCGGTCGATCTCCTCCCGGCGGTTCTGCCCGGTGTCGTTGGCGAAAAGCGCGCCGGTCTGCGGATTGAAGGACATCCGGAACGGGTTGCGAAGCCCGACCGCCCAGAACTCAGTGCGCACCTTGTCCGCGGCCACGGCGGCGCCGTGAAAATTCGTCGCCCCGACGAACGGATTGTCCCGCGGGATCCAATATGCGCCTGCGCTCACCCCGGGATGGGGGTTGGGAGCAAGATTGCCGGCCCGCCCATCGACATCCAGGCGCAGGATCCCGCTGAAGAATCCGCCGTCGATCTTCTGGGAGTTGCCAAACGTGTCCCACGCTCCGCCGCCATCCCCGACCGCGACATAGAGGTAACCGTCCGGTCCGAATTCCAGGTCCCCGGCCTGATGCGAGGCTTCCGGGTCGACTTGGCTGAACAGAGGGACTTCGGATTCGGGTAACGCTTGGTTAGGGTTTGCCGGATCGGTCAGGAAACGCGAAAGCCGCTGCTGGAGGACGTTGGTGCCGCCCCACGGGGCGACCGTGGAGTAGTAGGCAAAGAATTGCCGGTTCGTCTTCCAGCCCGGGTGGAAGGCCAGGCCGAGCAGGCCGCACTCGCTCTCGGCATGGACCTTGGCCGACAGGTCGAGGAACACCGTGGCCGACGGATAGGCCAGGTTGGTGAAGACGGTGATTACACCCGTTTTGCCGACGAAGAATAGCCGGTTGGTCTCGCCGGGCGGAACGTGGAGGCCGATCGCGTAAAGGGACGGAACCTCCGGGAAGGCATCTTCGAAGCCATAACCTTCGGACCGCGGCGAGGCGGGCAGATTGGCGTTCAACGCCACCGGCCCGCCGGCCGCCCGGGCCCGCAAACTGCCCCCCAGCAGGAGCAGGATGAAAAATAATCTGACGGTCACACAAAGCACTCCGAGGATTTACGCCGAATTTGGCCGTCACACAATCCGGCGCATGGGGTAGCGGGCATTTAAGGGGCGGAAATCTTCGCGCCGGCCGCCATCGGGCCGGCTTCCGGGCGGCGAATCCGCGAACGAACTGCCCCGCCCAAGTCATCCAGCCAGCTATAGGCCACGGGCGTGATGACCAGCGTGAGCAGGAGGGACAGCGACTGGCCGCCGATCACGACGATGGCGATGGAGCGGCGTTCGTCGGCGCCGGGGCCGGTGCCGAGGGCCAGTGGCAGCATGCCGGCGACGAGCGCGAGTGTGGTCATCAGAATTGGCCGGAGACGGTCGCGGTTGCCTTCGAGGATCGCTTCCAGCCGCGGCCGGCCCTTGGCGCGGAGCTGATTCATGTGGTCCACCTGGAGGATCGCGTTCTTCTTCACCACGCCGAACAGCACCAGCAGTCCAAGGGCGGAGAAAAGATTCAGCGTGCTGCCGGTCGCCCACAGGGAGAGCAGGGCGAACGGAACCGACAGCGGCAACGACAGCAGGATCGTGAGCGGATGCACGAAGCTCTCATACTGCGCCGCGAGGATCATATACATGAACACGACCGAGAGCGCGAAAGCCCACAGGAATTCCCGGAACGTCCGATCGAGTTCCCGGCCGCGTCCGGCCACCCGGGTGGTGTAGCCCGGCGGCAGCTTCATTTCCGCAGCCGCGGCCTGCAACGCGACCAGGCGGTCGGCCAGGGCGAAGCCCGGCGCGACGCCGGAACGGAGGCTGACCTGCCGCTGGCGGTCCAGCCGGTCGATGCGGGACGCCGTCTGCGCGGGGGTCAGGCGGACCACATTGTCGAGGCGCACGAGCTGGCCCGTGGCGTCGGGCACGAAGAGCCGGGAAATGCCTTCGAGGTCGCGCCGGTCGCCTTCGGTCAACCGAAGGGTCACGTCGTAGTCCTCGTTCATCTGCGGGTCGCGGAAACGGGAAATCCGGTCGTCGCCCCCGACCATGAGGCGCAGCGCATCGGCGATGTCCGCGGTGGACACGTTCAGCGCGGCGGCGCGGTCGCGGTCGATGGCCACCTGGAGTTCCGGTTTGTCGAGGCGCAGCGTGGTGTCGGCATCCTGCAAGCCGAGCTCCTGCGAACGCTTGCGCAGGGCGTCGGCGTATTCGGCTAGGCGTTCGAGCTCGGGGCCGAGGAAGGCGAAGTCGATGTCCCAACGCGAGCCGCCGAAGTTGAACGACTGGAGGTTGCTCACGCTGGTGCGGAGGCCGAAGCGGCGCAGTTTCTGCCGGATGTCCTGCATCACCGCGCGCTGCGGCCGGTTGCCGGAAAAGGCGCGGCCCGGATGCAACCTCAGCGTTTCCCGGACCAGCCGGGTGAACGTGAAGCGGCGTTCGTCGAAGGGCGCCAGGCGCACGAGCATCCGGCCGCTGTTCACGCTGCCGAGGAAGCCGCCGCCGGTGGTTGCCAACACGGTGCGGACACCGGGCACCGCCGCGACCTCGCGTTCCAGCACGAGCATGGCGTCGTTCATGGAGGCCGTGGTCGTGCCTTCGGGGGCGGTGATGTTGACCTCGAACTCGCCCTCGTCGATGTCCGTCGGGATGTAT
>JBIIUN010000501.1:0-3458 GCA_044339945.1 Kapaibacterium sp. (SeqCode) | reverse complement strand
CGTGGGAATTCCCGCCCGGGCCGTCGGCACGCCGCTCTGGGCCAATGAGCGCGGCAACCACACGTGGGTCGAGGTCTGGGACGGCGACTGGCACTTCACCGGCGCCGACGAATACGACGCCAACGGACTCGACCGCGGGTGGTTTGTGGGCGACGCCGCGCAGGCCAAGGCGGACGTTCCCAAGCACGCGATCTATGCCACCTCCTGGAAGCGGGAAGTCGCCTTCCCGATGGTCTGGGCCCGCGGCAGCGACGCCGTCGCGGCGGTCAACGTGACCGCCCGTTACGCCAAGGCGGTCGCCCCCGCCGAACTGGCCCGCCTCGGTGTCCGCCTGTGGGACAAGGCGGGCGGCAACCGATTGGCCGCCAAGGTGTGTGTGCTCGACGGCGTGCGCCGGCAGTGTGCTCTGGCCGAAACCAAGGCTGGCACCGCCGACCTGAACGACATGCCGCGCTTCACGCTCAAGCCCGGCGCGACCGGCTGGCTGCGGTTTACCATGGGGGCGGAAGTCCGCGAGATGCCGTTCGCCGCCCTCGCCCAGGGCGATCCTACGATTGATGCCCGGTGGCCAGAACTTCAGCCGGTGTCGGCCGCGCTGGCGGCGTTGGAAGGTTGGCTCGCGTTGCCCGCGGCCGAACGCAAGGCCGATGCGCCGGCGCTGCAAATGCCGCTGAGCCAGGCGGAGGCGGACCGGGCGTTGGAACTGCTGGTCGCCGACCGGATGGCGCAGTTGCGCGACGAGCGGCGGGAAGAGCTGGAACGGAAAGCCATCACCCTCGGCGACAAGACCCTGCGGTGGATGGACAAGACGTTCGGCGACGCGCCGACCAACGGCCGCAGCCTGTGGATCTCCATGCACGGCGGCGGCAACGCGCCCGCCGCGGTGAACGACAAGCAGTGGACCAACCAGATCGGGCTCTACCAGCCGGCCGAGGGAATTTACGTCGCGCCGCGCGGGCCGACCGACACCTGGAATCTCTGGCACGAAGCCCACGTGGACGGCCTGTTCCAACGGCTGATCGAGGACTACGTGGCGCTCCGCGGCGTGAATCCGGACAAGGTTTACCTCATGGGCTATTCGGCCGGCGGCGACGGCGTGTGGCAGCTCGCCCCGCGCATGGCGGACCGTTTTGCCGCCGCCGCGATGATGGCCGGCCATCCCAACGAGGCCTCGTTGCTCGGGCTGCGGAACCTGCCCTTCGCCATCTTCATGGGCGGCGAGGACAAGGCCTACAACCGCAACAAGATTGCCGCTGAACGCGGTGCCCTGCTCGACCAGCTCGAAAAGGAAGACGCCGGCGGCTATGTGCATTTGGTCCGCATCTACGAAGGCTTGGGGCACTGGATGCAGCGCAAGGATGCCGAGGGTGTTCCCTGGATGGCGAAGTTTGAGCGGAATCCCTGGCCGAAGCGCGTCGTCTGGCAGCAGGACGACGTGACGCACCAACGCTTTTACTGGCTCCAGATTGGCGACCACGCCGCGATTCGGGAGCGGCAGAAGATCGTCGCGACCGTGACCGGCCGGACCATTGCGGTCGAAGGCGACTCCACCGACACCCTCGGCCTGCGCCTCTCGGATCGCCTGCTCAACCTCGACGAACCGCTCAAGGTCACGCTGAACGGCCGGGAAGTCTTTGCGGGTCCGGTAGTCCGGAAAGCGGCGAACCTCGTCAAATCGCTGCAAGAACGCGCCGATCCCTCGGCGACGTGCACCGCGGTGGTGGGTTGGTAGACGGCCGACCGGCTCCCGGGTTCCGGAATAGTTCGCGGTGGCCCGGCGGCCGGCTTCCGGGCACCTTCGCGGTGTCCGCGTTCCAATTTCATGCCGATGCCTGCCGATTCCTCCTCCGACCGAACTCCCGCCAAGGATCTCTACCGGGAGCTGCGGACCCGTTCTTGCGCCCAGCTCTGGGACGTGGAGGTGCCGCGCTTTGACCGGGCGGGCGCCCGCGAGCGCTTGGACCGCGTGGCCGTGGTCCGGGCCGTCGGGGTGGTCTTCGCCGAAACCGGCACGCCGGCCCAGCAGGACGCCGCCCGCACGTGGCTGCGGGGCCTCTTGCAGGACCCCGCGGAAAAGATCCGGCGTTACGCGGTGAACGCCCTGCCCAAGCTGGGCGCCGGGGCCGCCGAGGAAGCGGAATTGCTCGCGCGGCTCGGTGACGCGGCCAACGACCGCGAGCAGAGGGCGCTTGGCGAGGCGCTGGCGAAGATCGGCGGGGCGGCCACGCTGGCGCAAATGCCCGCGGGTTCCGTCGGTTCGCTGCGGCAGGCCGAACAGAAGATCCGGGCCCGGATCGCCCGGGACGAAGGCGCCAGCGAGATTGATCTGGAAGGCCGGCTGGGCGGGCCGGACGCGCCGCGAATCCATCTGCGGGGCCGGCTGGGCCTGGAAGAAATCGTCGCGGGCGAAGCGGATGAGTTCATCCAGCGGCACGGGCAGTTTCGTCGGGGCGGGCTCCGTCCCGGCGTGGTGGAACTCCAGCCGTTGTCGCAGTTCTGCCTCGCCGACGTGTTCCGCCTCCGTTGCTTCGATACCGTCGGGCTGGCGCTCGGCAGCGTGAACGGAACCCACGACGGCGAAATCCTCGAACGTCTCGCCGCGTTGCTGGCGTCCCCTCGCACCCTGCGGCTGCTGCGGACGCTCACCCGCGGGCCGATCCGCTACCGGCTGGACTTCGTCGGCAAAGGACATCAGCGCGCCGCCGTGCATCAGTTGGCCGAACGGGTCTTTGCCCTTTGCCCTGACCTGCTCAACGACCCGAACGCCGCGCCGTGGACGATCGAGATCCATTCCCTCGACCGGGGCGCCCGCGCGGAGCTCGTGCCCGCGCTGAAGCCCGATCCGCGCCTTCGCTACCGGCAAGGCGACGTCCCGGCGGCGTCGCATCCGCCGCTCGCGGCTTGCCTCGCGTGGCTGGCCGGGCAGGGGGAGCACGAAGTCGTGTGGGATCCCTTCTGCGGTTCGGGCCTGGAACTCGTTGAGCGGGCCTTGCTCGGTGGCGTGGACCGGCTCATCGGCTCGGACCTCAGCGAGGAAGCCCTGGAAGTGGCAGGACGGAATTTCGCCGCGGCCAATCCGCCGGGCGCGCCGGTGCAGTTCATCGCGGGTGACTTCCGCGAAGTGGCCCGGCGGCCGGAACTGGGGGCGGGTTCCGCCTCGTTGATCCTCACCAATCCGCCCATGGGCATGCGCATCCAGCTCGCCGACCTGCGCGGGTTGTTGCACGACCTGTTGAAGGTTGCGGCCTACGTGCTGCAACCCGACGGCCGGATCATCTTCCCGAATCCCGTGCGTTTGGCCGCCGAGGCCATTCCGCCTGCGCTGGAGCTGGAATACGCGCGGACCGTGGACATGGGCGGCTTCAAGTGCCGCCTGGAGCTGTATCGGAAGCGCTCCGGTCGCTGAACCGGCCGGCGCGGTCTTCGGCTGCGGTGCGGTCAGAACTTCAGCTCCGCCA
>JBIIUN010000500.1:0-3459 GCA_044339945.1 Kapaibacterium sp. (SeqCode) | reverse complement strand
GAGTCACCCAATCGACACATCCCCGCCATCAACTCCAGCCTCGACGGAATTGTCATGCCTTGGTCAAATGCCCTTAGAAAGCCCGCTGCCCGGGCTCAAAATCGCCGAAATTGCCAGCCGCCATTCACACATTGAAGGAAACCGCCCCAGCCCCAGCGCTGGACAGCCTCAGAATCCTGCTGGTGGAGGATGAGGAGATCCTCCGCAACTTGGTCGCCGGCCATCTCACCAAGGCCGGCTTCAAGGTCCTGCTCGCGCCCGCCGCCGAGGAAGGCTTTCGCCGGGCGACCAAAGAAAATCCGGACTTGGTGCTGCTGGACTGGATGATGCCCGGGGAAACGGGTGACGTGCTGTGCAAACGGCTCCGCGCCCATGGCGTTACGTGCCCGATCGTGATGTTAACCTCCAATAACGATCCGGTGTCGCAGGTCGCAGTGCTGGAGGGCGGCGCCGACGACTACTGGGTGAAGCCGGTTCCGCTCAATGTCCTCGTCGCCCGGATCAACGCGCTGCTCCGGCGGCAGGTCCGACAGGAACGCACCAGCCAGACCTGGGAACATGATGGCCTGCGGATCGACCTCAGCCGGCACTCCGTAACTTTGCGGGGCGAGAGCGTGGAGTTGGGCAGCAAGGAACTGGGCATCTTGGAAACGCTGCTCCTTGCCGGTGGCGTCCCGGTGTCCCGCGACCAGTTGCTGACCTCGGTCTGGCATTACGACCACGCCCCCGACACCCGCACGGTGGACAACTACGTAATGACCCTGCGGCGCAAGTTGGAGGCGGATCCGCTCAATCCGCGCTATGTCCTCACGGTCCGGGGCGTCGGCTACCGACTCAACTTGGACCTTTTTACCTCGGCGGACCCTGCCAAAACCAAGGCTTGAGTTCCCGGCCAGGGTGGTCTTTCTCAGGCCCGGTGGCTGCCAGTAATTCCAACCCGCCCGATCAGTCTCTGCCCCGCCAGTTCGGCGATTACGAACTGATCGCGGAAGTCGGCCGAGGCGGCTTCGGCATCATCTTCAAGGCCCGCCAATGCTGCCTCGATCGCCTTTGCGCCGTGAAGATGCTCCACGCGCAGGACGCGACCGCCGACGCCGCCCTGACGGCCGAGGCTCAGGCGGCCGCCAGCCTGGATCACCCGCATATCGTCGGCATCTACGAGGTCGGCCGGGAGGAGGGCCGGCTGTTCTTCTCGATGGAGTTTGTCGAGGGGCAGAACTTGGCTGGTTTCACCCGGTCCCAGGTCATCTCCGCGACCCGCGTCGCCACCTATGCCCGGAAGATCGCCGAAGCAATCCACTACGCCCACTCCCGCGGCGTGCTGCATTGCGACCTCAAGCCGGCCAACGTCCTCATCGACCCCGCGGACGAGCCGCAGATCACGGATTTTGGCCTGGCCCGGAAAACGGGTCTGGCGCCAGAGGCGGGCCGGGAAGCGGAAGGCGCCGGTTCGCCGAACTTCATGGCGCCGGAGCAGTGTGATGCGCAGTTCGGCGAGGTGAGCCCGCAGACCGACGTTTTCGGACTCGGCGCCATTCTTTACTATCTGTTGACCGATCGCCCGCCGTTCCGCGGCGAGACGTTCAAGGACACGTTGCGCGCCGTCACCCAATTTGACCCCGTGCGCCCCCGCGCACTGCGCCCCGGCGTGCCGCTGGACCTGGAAACGATTTGCCTCCGGTGTCTCGAGAAGCGCCCGGGCAAGCGCTACCGCAACGCCAAGGAAGTGGCGGATGAACTGGGCCGGTTCCTCAACGATGAGCCCATCCACGCCCGCGCCATCAATCCTGTGGAACGCCTGTGGCGGCGGGCCCGCCGGCATCCTTGGCTGGCCGGCTTCGCCGCCGCGACCGTGACCTTGCTCGGAATCGTGGCGGTGGGCTCCACGTTGGCAGCACTGCGGATCGAGAGCGCCCGGCGAGAGGCGGAAAGCGGCCGCCGGGCGGTCACGCTGGCGCAAAAACGAACCGCGCAGAACCTCTACGCGGCGGACGTGACGCTGGCCTTCGAGGCATGGCAGTCCGGCAACTCGCGGCGGGTCCGCGAAATCTTGGAGCGGCAACGGCCCGCCCCCGGCGCCACGGATTTTCGCGGCTGGGAATGGGGCTTCCTCCAGGCGCAAGCCCGGCCGGATTTCCTCGCCGAATTGCCCCAACCCAGCGGCGACATCCGGCAAATCGAGTTGCTGGACGACGGGCGGATGGTCTTGGTGGCCGACACCGCCAATCACCTGCGGCTTTGGTCGCTGTCCGACCGCCGACTCGTGCGCGAACTTCTTGTCCGGGCCAACGGGAGTGTGCGGTTCGCCGTTTCTGCCGACGGTTCGCAGGTTGCCGTCACCGACCGGCCAGCCCGTGAGGCCGACACCACCGTGCGCATCCTCGCGCTGCCGGCGCTGACGACCAACGCCACCTTCACGCTGCCCGGCATGGCGGCGGTGCTGGCCTTTGACGCAACGGGCAACTCCCTCTGGGCCCGGCAGGGAGAATCCTTGTGCCTGCACTCGCTGCCGACCGGACGGGAGCTCCGACGGATACCGGGCTCCGATTCGCCAGTCCTCGGGAACTTCGCCTTTTCGCCCGACACCCGCCGCGTGGCGATCGCCGACGAAGGCGGCAGCCTGACGCTTCGCGAGACGGGCAACGGTCGCGTGCTGGCGCGCACCGTGGCCCACGAGCGCCGCGCGCCGTGGGAACACATCGCGTATTCGGTCCGCTTTTCGCCCGACGGAAAGCTGCTGGCCTCCGGCGGTCCGGACGGCACCGTCGCCCTGTGGCACGGCGAAACCCTGGCGCCGGCCGGCCGGCTTTCCGGCCATCAGGATCTGGTTTCCGCCCTGGCCTTTTCACCGGACTCCCGGCTCATGGTCAGTGCCGGCCGGGACCCCGAGCTGTTTGTCTGGGACTTGGCGGAGCGAAAGCTGATTGCCCAGCCGCGGGGCAATTCGGACATCGTCTTCGGGCTGGAATTCCTGCCGGACGGAACGCAATTCCTGAGCGGCGGCAACGATCGCAGCGTGCGCCGGTGGCAACTGGAGGTGCAGCCGCGGTGGAGCCTGCAACAGCGCGCGCCCGCCGGCTCGATGGTGGCCCTGCTGCTACCCGGCGGCCGCCATTACCTGACGGCGGAATCCCGCGCCGGCCTCGTGCAGCTCTTCCGCCTGGGCGACGGCCGGGAGATCGCCCGGTTGATGGGGCAGACCAATATCCTCGGCGACGATCTTTGGGTCTCCCCCGAGGACCACTTGTTCGGGGCGCGATACCTGCCGGATGGCAGGATCGAAGTGGGACGCCTCCAGCCGCCGGGCGACCAGTTTGAGCTGACCGAGACCAACTGGGTGCACGACGAAAGCCGGTTGGGCGCGGCGGTCACATTCAGCCCCGACGGCCGGAAACTGGCCGTCTGCGACCCCAGCAACGGCCTGCGCGTCTGGGACCTGGAACAACGCCGTCGCCTGAG
>JBIIUN010000499.1:0-3471 GCA_044339945.1 Kapaibacterium sp. (SeqCode) | reverse complement strand
ACAGTATCACAAGCACCGCGCCAAATATGGGGTGCGCCGTTGGAAATACCTGATGGCTGGTCCGAAGCCGTTCACTCCGGAAGAAGAGGTGATTGTGGCCAATCGCCTTCAATGGTCGGTGAGGATCCTGGCGGACCAGACGGCAGCGCCCTTCGGACGAATTCTTGCGGAGGTCACGAACGGGAGCCAGCACCACCTGGACTGGTTGACCACCACGACGGTCGAGCCCAAAGAGTGGCTGGGCGACAATTGGTTTGACGTGAAGGACATTGCGCCAGGCCAGACTGCCGTTCGGAGCGTATGGTCCAATGAAGGGAAAATCCGGGCGGACGAACTAATCCTGAAGCTAAAGCCCATCAACGGCCCGGAAGACCGGCGGTATGCCAGAGAGTTGGAGGGTTTGGTCAAGGAACCGTAGGCCCACGCAGCCCGGGACTTCGCCGTGGTGGGCGGCGGGGCCTTTACCGCTCTCGCAACTGCGATTAACCTGCATCCATGATCGGTCGAATCACTTTCAATCCACAGCAATGCGGGGGCCGTCCGTGCATCCGGGGCATGCGCATTCGGGTGAAGGACGTGCTCGACCTGTTGGCTGCCAAGGTGCCCGAGGCGGAGATTCTGCGGGACTATCCCTACCTTGAGTCCGAGGACATCGTCGCCTGCCTGGAATACGCCGCCGCCGAGGTGGATCACCCGGTCTTGGTGGCCCGGTAAGCCATGCGTTTCGTCGTGGACGCTCAGTTGCCGCCAGCGTTGGCACGCGTGCTGACCGCTCACGGCCACCAGGCTGAGCATGTCTCCGACATAGGTCTGCGGGAGGCTGATGATCCGCTGATCTGGCTTCGTGCCCGGCAGGATGGGCCGTCCTGGTGACCAAGGACGAAGATTTTTTCCATCGGTTCCGGCAAAACCCGGAAGGGGCTCCGGTTATCGTTTGGCTGCGGATCGGCAATACTAGCCGACGGGCACTGATTGCGTGGTTCGAACCGTTGCTGCCGGAAATCATTGGACTGATCGAGCGGGGTGACCGGCTGATCGAAGTGCGTTGATCCGCTGGCCAAGGGAGCGGCGCCGATGGGGCAAATCCCGACCGCCGTGCTTCCGGCGCACGGCCGGCCTCGATTTCATTGCGGGCACGTCCTAAAGCATGGAGGCCGGGGCGAAAGCCAGTTGAACTTCCCCCGCCGCCGCTGCGTCCTTGCTTTCGTGTTCACGCTGTCCCGTCTTGTCGTCGTCGGTTGCCTGTGGTTGCTCGCGTCCGCCGCCGAACTGCCGCCGCCGTTTCCCCTGGACCCCGCGCAGGTCCAGGAACGCACCTGCTTCCAGACCGGCGCGGCGTGGAGCGGCGCCGGCAACCTGCGCTCCGACGTCGCGATCGTTTACGGCATCGACGCCAAGCTGCCCGAACGCATCGCGACGTGGCGTGACCGCGGCTACCGCATCCACGTGATGACCGGCGTCTCCTGGGGCCACTATCAGGATTACCTCTACGGGCGCTTTGACGGCATCAACCACGAGGACGAGGCCCAGACCGACCGCAACGGGAAGAAGATCAGCCACGGCGGCGACGTGTATTACATGTGTCCCGGCACGAACTTCGGGAAGTTCCTGAGCGTCGGCGTGCAGCGCGCGCTCGATGCCGGCGCCGAGGCGATTCACCTGGAGGAACCCGAGTTCTGGGTGCGCGGCGGTTACTCCGAGGGCTTCAAGCGCGAGTGGAAAGCCTTCTACGGCGAGGAATGGCAGCCGCCGCACAGTTCCGTGGACGCCCAGTGGCGCGCCTCGAAGCTGAAATACTTCCTCTACGGGCGGGCGCTCCAGCAGGTCTTCGATCACGTCAATGCCTTCAACGACCGCACCGGCAAACACGTCCGCTGCTACGTGCCCACGCACAGCCTGCTCAACTACGCGCACTGGAAGATCGTCAGCCCGGAATCCAGCCTCGCCCGCCTGCGTGGCTGTGACGGCTACATCGCGCAGGTGTGGACCGGCACCTCGCGCACGCCGAACGTCTATCGCGGCGTCCGGCGCGAGCGGACCTTCGAGACCGCCTTCCTTGAATACGGCGCAATGCAGAACCTCGTCCGCGCCACCGGCCGCACGGTCTGGTATCTGAACGATCCCATCGAGGACAACCCGGACCACGACTGGACCGACTACCGCACCAACTGGGAATCCACGCTCGTCGCGTCGCTCTTCCAGCCCGAGGTGTCGCAATTCGAGGTCGCGCCTTGGCCGGAACGCATTTTCAACGGCAAGTATCCGGCGAATGTGCCCGCCGAAGAACGTCAGGGCATTCCCGCGCCTTACGCCACCGAACTCCAGGTGGTCATGAATGCCCTGAACGACCTGAAGCAGCCCGACGTGGACTGGCACGGCGCGACCGAAGGCATCGGCGTTCTCGTGAGCGACTCGCTGATGTTCCAGCGCGGCGACCCGACGCCGAGCGACGGCAACTTGAGCCACGTTTACGGCCTCGCGCTGCCGTTCCTCAAGCGCGGCGTGCCGATCCAGCCGGTGCAGTTGGAGAACCTCACCGTGCCCGGCGCGCTCGACCGCTTCCGCGTGTTGCTCCTGAGCTACCATGGCCAGAAGCCGCTGACGCCCGACGTGCATCCGCCGCTCGCCGCCTGGGTGCGCGCGGGTGGCACGCTGGTGGTCTGCGACGACGACCGCGATCCCTTCAACGGTGTCCGCGACTGGTGGAACTCCGACGGCCGCCAGCTCGCAACCCCGCGGGAACATCTTGTGGCCGAACTCGGCGTGGACCGTTCCGCGACCGATGCCCGGGTCGGTTCCGGCCGCGTGCTCTGGCTGAAGCGCGATCCGGCGGCCTTCGCCAAGGCCACGGCCGGTGACGCCGAACTGGTGTCCGCCGTGAAGGCCGCCGCGCCTGCCGCCGTGAAGTGGCAGGAGTCCAACGCGCTGCTGCTTCGGCGTGGCCCCTACGTTGTTGCGGCGGGCTTGGACGAATCCGTCGCCGGCGAGGAGCGCACGCTGAAGGGCCGGTTCGTGAACCTCTTTGATCCGGAACTGAAGATGCAGTCGGCCGTCACGCTGACGCCCGGCTCACGTCACTTCCTCCTCGACCTCGAACGCGCCGAACGGAAGGCGCCACGCGTGCTGGCCTCCGCCTGCAAGACACTGCCGGCGAAAGCGGCCGAGGGCTCCGTTGCGTTCACCGTCGAAGGCGTGCCGAACACCGAAGCGATCGTGCTGCTCCACGTGTCGTCCGCCCCCAAGACCGTGACCTTGGCCGGGGCGCCGCTGACCACCTTCACGCACTCCGCCGCGGACAGGTTGCTCTGGGTGCGCTTCGCCAACAGCGCGACGCCCCGCGAGCTGGTGGTGCGGTTTTAGGCCGGACAGCCACCGAGGCCGGGACACCGCCTCAACCAGTCGTGCGCAGGCCGCTGGCGATGGCGTTGATCGTGAGCAACAGCTCCGGGAAGATGGCTTGGGCCGCCTTTT
>JBIIUN010000498.1:0-3473 GCA_044339945.1 Kapaibacterium sp. (SeqCode) | reverse complement strand
GTCCATCGCGGAGGGCGCCCTGGTCGGCTTCGTCTGTGGATTGGGGGCGGCGACGGCCGACGCCATTTACGGAGCCATCGGCGCCGCCGGCCTGACGATCGTGTCGGACCTGGTGGTGCGGCTGCAATCCGGGTTGAGCCTGCTGGGCGGCCTGTTCCTGTGCTACCTCGGCCTCAAGACGTGGCGTAGCCGGCCGGCGGATCGGGCCGCCCGCAACGACGCGGCCAGCCTCGCGGGCGCGTTTGCCACCACGCTGCTGCTCACGCTCACCAACCCGATGACGATCCTGTCCTTCGCGGCGCTCTTCGCCGGCTTCGGGTTGGGCCGTGAAGGGGCTTCTTGGCCGGAGGCGGTCCAGTTGGTTAGCGGCGTGTTTCTGGGTTCGGCCGCGTGGTGGCTGATCCTCAGCGTCGGTTCCCGGCGCCTCGGGGCGCGCTTGGGTGCCCGGGAAATGACTTGGCTGAACCGCCTGTCCGGCGGGGTGATCCTGGGGTTTGGTTTCTGGAACTTGTCCAAACTCGCGTTTCAGTGACACTGCGCCTCGCGCGAGTCGTTTCCTGAAGCCTGAAGCATGTTTCGTAACATCGGAGAACTGGTCCTGCTGTTTGCCGCCACGGTGCGGGCGTTGCCGCGCGCCTGGCACGAGCGGCGCAAGGTCGGGGAACAGCTCTTCGACATCGGCAACGCCAGCCTCTTCATGGCGTGCCTGCTGTCGCTGTTCATCGGCGGCGTGCTGTCGCTGCAGGTTGGTCCGGTGCTCGTCGAACGCGGTTTGGGCTCGGCGCTGGGCGGCTTGGTGGCGCTGTCGATGTGCAAGGAGCTCGCCCCGGTCATGATGTCGGTGCTGATTGCCGGCCGGATCGGTTCGGCGATGGCGGCGGAATTGGGTTCCATGCGCGTCTACCAGGAGATCGACGCGCTGCGCACGCTGAACATCAACCCCATCCACTATCTCGTCATGCCACGGGTCGTGGCCATCAGCATCGCGCTGCCGTGCCTGGTGATCTTCGCCAACCTGACCGGCTGGCTGGGCGGGGCTATGGTCGCCTCGCACAACGAGCGGATCGCGGTCACCTGGACTGCGTTCTTCGCGAACCTCCAGCAGCAGGTCCAGTTCGGCGACATCGCCAACGGCCTGATCAAGTCCTTCGTCTTCGCGGTGATGGTCGGAGTTGTTTCCTGCCATCAGGGCCTGTCCACGGTGGGCGGGCCGCGGGGCGTCGGCCGGAGCGTCACCAAGGCGGTGGTGAACTCCTTCATCCTGATCCTGATCATGGACTACGTGCTCACCCGCCTGCTGCTGCCGTTCGACAACGGCTGGGGAATCTGAGGTGCCCATGCCTGAAAACACCACCACCGGCATCCCCGTTTCCGTCCGCGGACTCCGCAAGTCCTTCGGCGGCGAACCCGTGCTCAAGGGCCTCGACCTCGACGTGCGGGCCGGCGAAATCTTCGCGCTGATGGGACCCAGCGGGTCCGGCAAATCAGTCTTTCTCCGGCACCTCATCGGCCTGGAGAAACCGGACGAGGGCGAAATCAAGGTCGGCGGCGAATTGATTGCCAATGAAGGCATCGGTGACCGGTTCCGTCTCGCGATGGTCTTCCAGAGCGGCGGCCTGCTGAATTCGCTGACCGTCGCCGAAAATGTCGGCCTCTACCTGAGCGAACACCGGCTCAAGCCGCCCGCGGAAATCGAGAAGATCGTCCTGGAGAAGCTCGCCCTGGTGGAACTCGGCGCCGAAGACGCCGCGAAATATCCCTCCGAGCTTTCCGGCGGCATGAAGAAGCGGGTGGCCATCGCCCGCGCGCTCGTCATCGAGCCGCAGCTGATCCTCTTCGACGAACCCACGAGCGAACTCGACCCCCTCGTGGCGCTCACGATTGGCCGCGAGATCCTGAACCTGAACCAGCACATCGGCGCCACCACCGTGGTGGTGACCCACGACCGCGACCTAGCCTTCGGCATCGCCGACCGGATCGCGTTCCTGCTGGAGGGCGAGATCGTCGCGCTCGGCACGCCCGACGAAATCCGGGCCCACCCCCATCCGTTGCTGCAACGCTTCCTGAAGGCGGAATTCCGATGAAAACCCGGATGAATCTGGAAAACAGGAAAGCCGGAAAAGACCAGCGGAGGGATTGTTTCCCTTCCTGTTTTCCTGCGTCCCAAATGTTTCCCCGCTTTGCGCCTTCGCCCCTTCGCTGTTTGTTTCCCCTAAATTGAGCCGCCCATGAAAAACTCGCTCGAAACCCGTCTTGGCGTGTTCTTCGCCGTCATCGTCATCGGCGCCTTCCTGCTGTTCGAGATGATCGGCGGCGGCGCCCTGTTCACCCGCGGCAAGCTGGTGAAGGCGCAGTTCGCCAACGCCAAGGACCTCAAGGTGGGCGATCCCGTGAAGCTCGCCGGCGTGCAGGTCGGCCGCGTGAAGGAGATCAAGCTGCGGGGCGGCCGGGTCGAGGTCGGCATGACGCTCGACGCCGACGCCGAGGTGCACACCGACAGCACCGCCACGATCCAGTTCACCGGCCTGCTGGGGCAGAACTTCGTCTCGCTCAGCTTCGGCACGGCGACCGCGCCGCTGGCCACCGCCGACACCGTGCTGGAGTCCAAGGACCAGCCCGACCTCTCGCAGGTCATGGCGAAGCTCGAGGGCGTGGCCGACGGTGTGCAGAACATGACCAAGAGCTTCAGCGGCGAGGAATTCAGCAAGCTGCTCGGGCCGTTCACGGACTTCCTCAAGCAGAACCAGCCACGCCTCACCGCGATCCTCGGCAACCTCCAGAACGTCACCACCATGATGGCCGAGGGCCAGGGCACGATGGGCAAACTGCTGAAGGACGACACGCTCTACACCACGGGCGTCGCCCTGATGACGAACCTGAACAAGGCGTCCGTGCAGTTTGAGCCGCTTGCCACCGACGCCCGGGCCGCCGTGGCCGAGGCGCGGAAGATGGTCGTGGGCATGAGCGAGGGGAAGGGCACGCTCGGCCGGCTGATGACGGACGAGAAGCTCTACACCGAAACCGCGACGGCGATGACCCAGCTCAAGGAGATCATGCAGAAGATCAACGGCGGCCAGGGCTCCATCGGGCAATTGGTGAATGATCCCGCCTTCCTCAAGAACGTGAAGCTCACGCTCCAGAAGGTGGACAAGGCCACCGAGGGCCTTGAGGACACCGGTCCGCTCCAGATCCTGAGCACCGTCACCGGCAGCCTGTTCTGAACCGATCCGCGCCGTTCCGGCCATGAGCACTGTTCCTCCCGCGGGGTTGGTCGCGCTGCTCCTGGTGACCGCGGGCTTGGGTCCGGTCCTTGCCGCGGAACCGGACCGCGATCAGGACGGCCTGGCCGACGCCGTCGAGGACCGCAACGGCAACGGCCGGCGCGACTCCGGTGAGACCGACTGGCAGAATGCCGATACCGACCAGGACGGCTCACTCGACGGCGAGGAAGTCGCCGGCCGCACCGATCCGCT
>JBIIUN010000085.1:0-12896 GCA_044339945.1 Kapaibacterium sp. (SeqCode) | reverse complement strand
GTATTCGAGGTTCACGTCGGTGATCTCCAGCTCGCCCCGGGCGCCCGGCTTCAGGTCCCGGGCGATCTGCACGATCTGGTTGTCGTAGATGTAGAGCCCCGGCACGGCGTAGTTCGACTTCGGCTGCTTCGGCTTTTCCTCGATCGAAACCGCCTTGCCCGCCGCGTCGAATTCCACCACGCCGTAGCGCTCCGGATCCTGCACATGGTAGCCGAAGACGGTGGCGCCCGTTCGGAACTCGCCGAAGGCCCGGGTGAACACGTCGCCGCCCCAGAAGATGTTGTCGCCGAGGATCAGCGTCACCGGGTCGCGCCCGATGAACGAGTCCGCGATCCGGAACGCCTGCGCGATTCCCTCCGGCTTGGCCTGCTCGCGGTAGTCGATGGTCACGCCGAAGCGCGACCCGTCGCCGAGGAGCTGCCGGAACCGCGGCAGGTCCTGCGGCGTGGAAATGAGGCAGAATTCCCGCACCCCACCCTCCAGCAGCGTGGTGAACGGATAATACACCATCGGCTTGTCATACACCGGCTGGAGCTGCTTGGACGCCACCAGCGTCAGCGGAAATAGCCGCGACCCGGCACCGCCGGCCAGGATGATTCCTTTCATGCTGTTTGCCATAAATCTACTTCTTGCCTCCCTTGAGCAGGCCCGACTGGGTCATCTCCGACAGGGAGCGGACATAGCTGCTGCCCAAAGCCCCGTCGGTGCCCTCGGCCAGCACCCAGTGGGCGAACTTGGTGATGCCTTCCTTGAAGTCGACGAACCGGTGTTCACCCAATACCTGCCGCAGCCGGGTCTGGCTGGCCGCCGCATGGCGAATGTCGCCGACGCGGAACTGGCCCGACACCGAATACTCCGGGGTCCGGCCGTAGGCGCCGGCGAGGGCATTCACGACATCGAGGAGCGTCTGGCGGCAGCCGGTGCCCACGTTCAGGATTTCGCAGCCGGTCACCGCCTCCCGGGCTGCCCGCACGTTGAACTCGGCGACGTCGTCAATGAAGACGAAATCCCGGGTCGCCAACCCATCTTCAAAGACGTTGATCGGGCGGTTCTGCAGCAGGAGCTGGCTGAAGATGGAGAGGATGCCGGTGTAGGGATTCTTCAGCGATTGTCCGGGACCGAAAACATTCTGGTAACGGAGGGCGACCGCCGCGATGCCCAGGGCGCCGCAAAGGTTGAGGACGACCTGTTCCTGGGCATACTTCGTGATCCCGTAGATGGAGGTGGGCTGGACCGGGTCGGATTCCTCCGAGGATTCCTCCACCAAGGGGCCGGCACACCGGGGACATACGGGGTTGAACTTCCCGGCCTCGAGGGCGGCGACGGCGCGATTTTGGGGATAGACCCGGCCATGTTCCGCACAGCGGTAGGCACCCTCACCGTAAACCGCCCGGCTGGAACTGATCACCACGCGGCCAATCTGCCCCTTGAGCCGGATCAACTGCTCGGCGAGGACGGCTGCCCCGGTCACGTTGATGTCCGAATACTGCCGGATCTGATACATGGACTGACCCGTGCCGGTCCCGGCGGCAAAATAGAACACCGTGTCGATTCCCCTCAGGGCGCGTTCCATGGCGGCCGAGTCACGGACATCCCCGGCCTGGACTTCCGCGTGCTCCCAGACGCTCTTCAACGTCGCGGATCCGGCCAGGCTTTCGCCGTGGATCTGGGGATCGAAGCAGTCGAGGATGCGGACGGTGCAGCCCTGTTCCAGCAACCGGTGGGCAGTCCGGCTGCCGATGAAGCCGGCGCCTCCGAGGATTAAGCAGTGCTTGGCGGACATTGAATGGTTTGGCTTGTTTGGTTGGACGAGATCCTGCGGGAGGATGGCCGTGGCGACTATCGCGATTCGCCGTCCGACTTGGGTTCCAGCGCGGCCGCGAGCTCCGCCCGCGTGATGGTGGCGGTGCCCAGTTTCGCCACGACCAGGCCCGCGGCGACGTTGGCGAGGTGAATCGCCGTTTCGGCGGCGACCCCGGCGGCCATGGCCGCAGTGAGCGTGGCGACCACGGTGTCCCCGGCCCCGGAAACGTCGGCCACTTCGCGGGCCAGCGTCGGAAACCGGCGGGAGCGGCCGTCCCGGGCGGACCAAAGCATGCCTTCCTCGCTCAGCGTGATCACCAGGTGTTCCGGGGCGCAGCGTTCGTGAATGGCCCGGCAGACCGAGTCCAACGAACCGGCGGCCGCCGAGTCCCGGTCGAGGCCGGCCAATTGGAGCGCTTCGCCGCGATTGGGCGTCAGCAAGTTCAGCCCCCGGATTTCCAGCGGGGACTTGGGTTTGGTGTCGAGGGCGATGAACAGCGGACGCCGGCGGGCGACCTTCCGGACGCAATCGACGACCGGCTGGGTGATGACCCCCTTGGCGTAGTCGGAAAGAATGACCGCATCGTGGGCGGCAGCCCGTTCGGCCAGGAGTTCAAGCTGGGCCGGGCTGAGGGCGTAGCGGTCGGGCCGGGCTTCCCAGTCCAGGCGGCAGACCTGCTGACGTTGGGCGACGACCCTGGTCTTGGTGATCGTGGTCAGATCGGGAAGAACCAGCTCCGGCCGGAGTGAAACCCCGTGCTGCCGCAGCAGATCCCGCACCTCCCGGCCGGAAGCATCTTCCCCCACCGGTCCGAAGACCTCGGTCCTCACCCCGAGGGCGGCCAAGTTTAATGCGGCGTTGGCCGCCCCCCCGGCGGTGGCCGATTCCCGCTGGACCTCGACCACCGGCACGGGAGCCTCGGGCGAAATTCGACGCACACCACCCCAGACGTAGCGATCCAACATCACGTCGCCGACCACGAGGACCGATACTTGGTCGAGAAAGGATAGGTTCACTGAGGCGAGAAGCAAAGCGGGAAGCGGGAAGGGCTCGAAAGCCGCAAGCGGCAGGGGGCTGGGAGCGGGGTTGTTGCGGTGGACTTTGGGCGTTCTTCACAACCGAGAAGTGCGCATTTGGGCCTGTTTTACCGGCACCGCCCGTAGTTTTTCGACTTGCTCACACCCCCTACTAATTTCTTCCCTCCTCCTCAAGGAACACAATACTGGAGTCGCTAGCTGTTGTGGGTAGCCCTACCTCGGACCGCAAGCGGTGGTGCTTATCTCGTGTGAGGTGAGCCCGAAGCGGGGTTGCTGTCTCAACAGCCGCGCAATATGCCATACAATCCGAAAGCCGCCGGTGAGCGGTTCGAAGAAGTCATCCACGCGTGGGAAACCCTCCGGCCGACCAAGTCGTTCGCCGGCATGAACCTCGCGGCGTTAAAATCCCAGGTGCAGCCGTCGTTTGACGCGCGCCAGCGCCTAGCCCAGTTGGAATCGGAAATGACGGCGGTCATCGCGACGCGGGACACGGCCGATCAAACCAGCAACGCCGCGTGTTTGCTGGTCGTCAACGCCATCAAGGGCGACCCCGGAGAAGGGGAAAACGGTGAGTTGTATGCCGCCATGGGTTACATCCGCAAAGCCGACCGGCGCAGCGGACTGACCCGTCGCACGCAAGCCAACTCACCGTCTCCCGCCACTACCCCACGGAGCTGAGCTGAGCCAGTTCCATCCTGCAAACGCCGGACTGTTAGCGCAGTCCGGCGTCTTTTTATGGGCACGCGCAAAGACGACCCAGCGGGCAAGACAAACGGGGAAAAGCTCGGTTCCGTGAACCGCCTTTTTTGTCGCCCAAGCCCCGCCGCGGCTCAAGGGAAATTCCCGGGGAAGGACAAGTGAGCAAAGGGGTAAGCGGGAAGGGGCAAGAGCTGGGAGCTTGGGGCAAAGCGGTAAGGGGTAGCTGGCTTTGCTTGCTATCGCGAGCGGGCGAGGTTGGTCAGTTTGCGGCTGAGTTCATCACCCAATTGCAGCAGGCGATCTACTTCCGCGGAATCGATGAGCCCAAGTTTTTCAAAAACCAGCAGCATGGACGCATCCTCGAACAACGAACGGCGCGCGATGTTGAGGAACTGGATAAACTCCCGCCGATGCACGCTGCCTGAGCCTTCGGCGATGTTGTTGGTCAGCGAGAGGCCTGCGGCCCGGAGTTGTTCGGCGTAGCGATAGAGTCGCCGGGCGTCCAAGCGTTCGGCCACACGATGAAATTCGACCGCCAAGTCGCGCGCCAACTTCCATACTTCCAAGTCTTCAAATCGCCAATGTGGCCGCGACGCTCCGTCTTGCCCGGATTTCTCCATGATCGCGTTACTGCCCGGATATCGCTTCCCGCTTCCTGCTTTCCGCTTTTCCCTTACCTCTTGCCGCTTACCGCCTCCCCTTGGCGCTACAGCGCCCGCTGCCGGAACCAGGCGACGAACTTTGGGATTCCGTCGGCGATCTTGGTCTTGGGATCGTAGCCGAGCAACCGGCGGGCCTTCGCGATGTCGGCGTAGGTCACGGGCGCGTCGCCGGGTTGAAGCGGTTGCCGATCGATCAGGGCGGGTTTGCCCAGGGCCTGTTCGAGCAGGCGGATCAGTTCGTCGAGCCGAACGGTTTGCGATTCGCCGAGGTTGAAGATTTCGTAGCCCAACGTCCGTTCGGTGCAGGCGACCACGCCGTCCACGATGTCCTCGACAAAGGTGTAGTCGCGCCGGGCCGAGCCGTCGCCGAACACGGGAATGGGCCGGCCGGCGTCGATCAGGGTGGCGAACTTGAAGATCGCGAGGTCGGGCCGCTGCCGGGGACCGTAGACGGTGAAGAAGCGCAGCATGGCGACATCCAGGCCGTAGAGGTGATGGTAGACATGGCCCAAGGCCTCGCACGCCAGCTTGCTCGCCGCGTAGGGCGAGATGGCGGAGAAGATCGGATCGGCCTCGGAGAACGGCACCTTGGCGTTGAGACCGTAAACAGAGGACGAACTGGCCAACGTGAACTTGCGGCAGCCGGTGGCGCGGGCGGCTTCGAGCACGTTGACCGTGCCCTCCACGTTGACCCGCTGGTAGAGCGCCGGGTCCACCAAGCTGGGCCGCACGCCCGCGCGGGCCGCGAGGTGGATGACTTGGTCGAAGGGCGTCTGCTGGCAGAGCGCATCCAGCGTGGGGCGGTCCGTCAGGTCACCGCGCACGAACCGGAAGCGCGAACCGCCGGTGGCGGTCAGCACAGCGAGGTTCGCATGTTTGACGGCCGGGTCGTAGAACGCGTTGAGGTCGTCCAACGCGGTAACCTGGTGGCCCGACTTCAGCAGGCGTTCCCCGACGTGGGACCCGATGAAGCCGGCGCCGCCGGTGATCAGGAAGTGCATTTGAGGGGGAAACCTGACCGCCTACCGCTTGAGGGGACGTGCCCGAAGATCGGCCAGATCCGCCTCGACCATCCAGCGGGTCAGGGACAAAAGATCACGGTTGGGGCTCCAGCCGAGGTCCCGTTCGGCCCGGGAGGCGTCACCCACCAACTGGGCCGGCTCCTGGCCGCGGAGGAGGCGTTCGTCCCGGCGCAGATATTGCCGCCAGTCTAAGTCCACCACGGCGAAGGCCGCCTCGACGAATTGCTGCACCGAATGCAGCCGACCGGTGGCAAACACATAGTCGTTGGGCGTCGGATGCCGCAGCGACAGCCACATGCCCCGCACATAGTCCCGGGCATCCCCCCAGTCGCGACAGGCTGAGGTATCGCCCAACACCAGCGCGTCCTGCTGGCCGAGTCGGATGGCCGCGGCGGCCCGGGTGATCTTCCGGGTGACGAAGTTTTCGCCGCGCCGGGGCGACTCGTGGTTGTAGAGGAAACCGTTGACGAGGAAGAGCCCGTGCTTTTCCCGGTAAATGCGAAGCAACTGGGCGGCGAAGGCCTTGGCCGCGCCGTAGGGGTTCACCGGGGCCATGGGTGTCTCCTCGGTCTGCGGCACCTGCGCCGGACGCCCGAACACCTCGGACGAGGCCGCGTGGAACAGCCGCGGCGGGGCGGCCAGATCCCGCAGGATTTCCAGCAGCCGGAGGGTGCCCATCGCCACGCTTTCCACCGTCGATTCCGCGATCTCGAAACTCAGGCCCACGTGGCTCTGGCCGGCGAGGTGATAGACCTCACCGGGCGCCACGCGCACCAGGATCCGGCGCAGCGTGGTGGCGTCCTCCAAGTCACAGTAGTGCAGGAACAGGCGCCGGTCGTAGAGTTCCGGATCGGCGTAGAGATGCCGGAGCCGGGACCGCTCCAGCGTGCTGGTGCGGCGCACCAAACCATGCACCTCATAGCCCTGCGCCAGGAGCAATTCCGTGAGGTAGGAACCGTCCTGTCCGGTGATGCCAGTGATGAGTGCGCGCATGGGAAGGACCGGCGAAGCGGGAAGGGGTAAGCGGGAGGTAACGGAGAATTGCACAGAGGGGGAGCGAACGGGCCCTTTGCCTCTTTCCGCATACCGCTTAGCCCGCCCCCGGCGGGATCAGTCCAGCCGGCGGATTTTGCCGGAGAGCTGGTCCTGGAGGAGCTTGAGGTCGGCGTCGGCCATCAGCTCGATGAGTTCCTTGAACTTGGTCTTGGGTTCCCAGCCCATCTGGCGTTTGGCCTTGGAGTAATCGCCGATCAGCAGCTCGACCTCGGCCGGGCGGTAATAGCGGGGATCAATCTCGACGTGCTTGTGCCAGTCGAGGCCGAGACGGCCGAACGCGACGTCCAGGCATTCGCGGATCGTGTGGGTTTCGTTGGTCGCGACCACGTAGTCGTCGCCCTCGGGCTGCTGGAGCATGAGCCACATGGCCTCGACGTATTCCTTGGCGTAACCCCAGTCGCGTTTGGCGTCGAGGTTGCCCATGAAGAGCTTGTCCTGGAGGCCCAGCTTGATGTGCGCCGCGGCCCGCGTGATCTTGCGGGTGACGAACGTCTCGCCCCGGCGCGGCGACTCGTGGTTGAACAGGATGCCGTTGCTGGCGTGCATCCCGTAGGACTCGCGGTAGTTCACCGTGATCCAGTAGGAATACACCTTGGCGCAGCCGTAGGGGCTGCGGGGATAGAACGGCGTGGTCTCCTTCTGCGGGACTTCCTGCACCAGTCCATACATTTCGGACGAACTGGCCTGGTAGAACCGCGGCTGGATGCCGACTTCGCGGATGGCTTCCAGCAGGCGGATGGTGCCGGTTGCGGTGATGTCGGTGGTGTATTCCGGCGCGTCAAAGCTCACCCGCACGTGGCTCTGGGCGGCGAGGTTATAGACCTCGTCCGGCTGGATCTTGCCGAGCAGGCGCGACAGGTTGCTGCCGTCGGACAGGTCCCCGTAGTGCAGGTGGAAATTGTGCTTCGGGTAGTGCGGGTCCGAATAGATGCCGTCGAGGCGCGACGTGTTGAACGTGGAGGCGCGGCGGATGATGCCGTGGACCTCGTAGCCTTTTTCGAGCAGCAGTTCGGCCAGATAGGATCCGTCCTGACCGGTCACGCCGGTGATGAGCGCTTTCTTGGTGGATGCCATGATGGATGCGGTGGGTATTGAAAAGGATCAGTGATTTTGCCGGAAGTCCGCGTAGGCGAGGCCGATGCCCTCGCGCAGCCCGATGCGCGGCTGCCAACCCAATGCAAAGAGGCGGCCGCTGTCCATGAGTTTGCGCGGGGTGCCGTCGGGCTTGGCCGTGTCCCAGACCACCGTGCCGGTGAAGCCGGTCACCTCCTGCACGAGCTGGGCAAGCTCCCGGATCGTGATCTCGGAGCCGGAACCGACGTTGATGAACTGTTCCTCGGAGTAATTCCGCAGGAGGAACACCAGGGCGCGGGCCAGGTCGTCGGCGTGCAGGAACTCGCGGAGCGGGCGGCCGGTGCCCCAGCAGACCACCTCGCGGTCGCCGCGCACCTTGGCCTCGTGAAACCTCCGGATCAGCGCGGGCAGGACATGCGACTCCTGGAGGTCGTAATTGTCATTTGGCCCGTAAAGGTTGGTGGGCATGGCACTGATGAAGTCGCAGCCGTGCTGCCGGCGCAGGGCCTGGCAGAGCTTGATGCCCGCGATCTTGGCGACCGCATACCACTCGTTGGTCGGTTCGAGCGGGCCGGTGAGCAGGTAATCCTCCTTGAGCGGCTGCGGCGCCAGCTTGGGATAGATGCAGGAGCTGCCGAGGAAGAGCAGTTTCTTGACCCCGGCCTGCCACGCCCCGTGGATCAGGTGGTTCTGGATCTGGAGGTTTTCCCAGAGAAAATCGGCCGGCTGGGTGTTGTTGGCCCAAATTCCGCCCACTTTCGCGGCGGCGACAAAGACATGGGTCGGCCGTTCCCGTTCCAGGAACGCTCGGACCGCGTTGCCGTCGAGCAGGTCAAGTTCCTGGCGGGTCCGGGTAAGGATCTGGGCGTATCCCTGGCGGGCGAGTTCCCGGCAGATGGCGCTGCCCGCCAGACCACGGTGGCCGGCCACGAAGATTTTGGAGTCAGGTCCCAACATGGGGAAAGGGGGGTGAGGAGCAGGGAGCCAGGAGCGCAGGGAGCAGGGAGCGCGGAGCCGGGAAACCGGAGATTCGCTTATTGGCCGGGGGCGGTGGTGCCTGAGGTTGCCGCCTCCAGTTGCAGCCACCGTTCGCCGAAACGGCCCAGCAGCGCGTAAGAAGCCGACCAGTCGCTGCCCGCAGACGTCGAGAAACGGACGAACTGTTTGGTGCCGTCGCCTGGGATTCGGTCACCGACAGCCTTCAGCAGCTTGCTCTTTAGAGTTCGCCGGCCGGCACGATCCATTTGGGCGAGCCGATCCTTTGAATCTGCATATTCGAACCGGGCGGTTTCCTCGAACAACTGTCCGCTGACCAAGGTGCACCAGACGGTGAGTTCGCGGGAACGGCCATCCGGGGTCAGGAAGGTGCGGGCCTCGAAGGGGATGGTGTTCGTGCCGTAGCTGAGGGGCAGCTTTTCCGGGTGCCCGGCGGTCACGGGTTTCCAGCCGGCGCCCACCCAGCAAACGTCGGGCGTGTGGCCAACAACGCTGAGTTGCTTTGGGTTGTTGGCGTCCCAGGTGCCCATGAACACGGTCACCCGTTCCCCGCGTTCGGTGTAGAACGTGCCGTTGAAGAGGTTGGTGGTCGCCAAGATCTCGACCGCCTGCGCCGCCACCGCTTCGGGTCGGAAGGTCCAGCCGGACACCGCATTCGTGGCCGCAAACCGATAGCTGACCGCAAACGTCTTGGGGGCCACATGATACCACGCCCACGCCCCGCCGGTGGCGCCAAAGAACAGCACCGTCAGGAGCACGACCCAACGGACCGACGAACCGGGAACGAGGGGCATGGGGCTAGGAGCAGGGAGCGGGGAGCTCATGGGCAAAGGGGAAGAGCAGGGAGCAAGCAGCAGGGAGCGGCGAGCGAAGCGGAAAGGGCTGGGAGCCGGGAGCGCGGAGCGAACGCGGTAAGGGGGAAGCGGGAAGCGGGGAGCGGGGTGAAGTGTTGCCAGGATGGCGAACGGCGGGCGTGGGCTCAGGCCCCGCGGTTGGTTGGCTTCCCTCAGGTTGCCTTCGACGCTGCCTGCGCCGCGACCAGCAGGCGCCGTTCGAGGCCGGTGACCCACCAGGCGAGGGCCGCAATGCCGGCGGCGGTGAACAGCAGCACGCTCCAACCGGCGGAATCATGCACCGCCTTGAGCGCCTCGGCGCCGCTCCGGTGAGCGGTCAGCGACAAGTAGAACGATCGCCCGAAATTGCCCACCACCGCAAGGGCCACGCCGGCGAACAGGAAGAATACCTTCCAGCCCGCACGACGCAGAGTGAGGTCGCCGATGAACAGCGCGGCCATGATGCTCGACTGGAGGCTGCGCACGCCGCTGCAGGCCTCATCCACCCCGACCGTGGTGTTGGGCAGGCGAATGACATGCGCCTGCTGCACCGCCGGGATGCCGATCAGGTTGAGCGCCTCGACATTCAAGAAGGTCACCAGTGACTGGAGGCCGAACACGATCGGGTTCCAAAAGAACTTGGGGATCGGAACCGCCACAAAGAAGAACAACACCGGAAACAGGAAGTGGCGGGTGGCCGGCCAACCGGCAACCGCCAGCAGATGGGCAACCACGAAGGCGGCGCAGCCGAGGCTGAAAAGCATCGCCTGCGTGGGTGTCCGTGCCAGGCCGATCCGGTAAAGTTCCGCCACCAGCACCAGGAAGGCGCCGGCTAGGCCAAGAATCGGGACGGCAATCGGGTGTCCCCCGGGACGTGCGGCAGGCTGGTTTGGCCACCGTTCCCAAGCCAGGTAGGCGGCCAACATCGCCACAATCCAGCCGAAGCGATACTCCACCAAGGCCGCCCAGTGATGGGAAAGCTCCCACACCCACCAGCCGATAACCACCGCGCCGGGGGCGAAAAGGGCGGCCGTTGTCTTGCGCGCATCGGGCATCATGGTGGAGCGAGCCTTGGGGAGGACTGGGATCAGAGGAAGGATTCCACCAAGGGCAGGATCTTGTCGATGCGGGCCTGCAGTTTACCGAGGCTCTCGAGGCGTTTCCGGCAGAACGCGTGATCCTCCCCGGTAATGACTCCGTCCTGGCGGTCTTGATCCAATGCGGCCATCAGCTGATCCAGCTTGCGTTGGGATTTGCCAAACTTCGGCTGCAGGAAGTTCCGGTAGCCGGCCCGCAGCAGTTCCCGCAGGTCACCCAAGGCTTCAAAGTGATCCCGCCGGTCTCCAGGCACCCAGACCTCCTTCACGGCCTGCCAAGTGACGAGCTGACGGGTTCCGGTGCTCGCGCTGGCCTTGCTGATGGACAGCAACTCCGCAATGTCGTCGAGCGAGAGCGGCCGGGGAGCCAGATACAGCAGGCCATAAATCTGGCCCGTGGACCGCGGCAACCCCATGAGTTGGCAGAGCCGACCGGTGGTCTCGACAAATTCACGTCTCGAATTGGGCAGTGAATCAGACACGCGAGCCGTCAGGTGAGAAAAATGAGCGCCCCGTTGGCGCGCTTTGGTTGGGTAACTTGCCTGGGGAAGGCCGCCGGCACACTTCGTGCCGGTCACTTCGCAACCGCGGAGTTACAACCTCAGAATGCTATTGAACCGTTTGTTCAATTGCGATTGAACGAATGACAAGAAACTGATTCGGCCGCAAGCGGGAAATGCCGGAGGCCGGAGCTGGGCGAGGCATCGCGGCCGAAGGCTGGCCAAGCGGGAGTTTCCAAGGTTGCTTTGGCCTCGGATTCAATCTTGGCAACCCACACTCCGCCCGCTTGCCGAATACCCGGGCCCCCGGCCACGCTCCCCCTGTTCGCATGAAAGCTGTCATCCTCGCCGCCGGCAAAGGCACCCGCATGAAAGACCTCACCCAGGAGGTGCCCAAACCCATGCTGCGCGTCCAGGGCCGGCCAATCCTGGAACACATCCTCGAAGGGCTGCTCGCCGCCGGTATCCGCGAGGTTTGCATCATCACTGGCTGGCGTGCGGACGTGATCGAGGGGCACTTCGGTGATGGCAGCCGGTTCGGGGCCCGGATTTCGTATGCCCGGCAGGTCGTGCAGGACGGCACCGGCAAGGCGCCGGAATACGCGAAGGACTTCGTGGGCGGCTCCGACTTCCTGCTGACCTACGGCGACATCCTCGTGAAGCCGGAAACCTATCAGCGGATGATTGCCCGCTGGCAGGACGGCGATTTCGGCGGGCTGCTGACCGTGACCGAAGGGCAGGATGTCACCCAAGGCGGGCTCAACTTTTTCGACGACCAGTTCTGCCTCACCCGGTTGGTGGAGAAGCCCAGCCCGGCGCAACTGGAGGAACTGCGAACCACCGGTTGGCTCAAGGCGGGGCAGCCCGTCTGGTATAACGCCGGCATCTACCTGTTCCGGCCCAGCCTGTTCGAGTTTACGGCCCGGCTGCAGAAATCCCCGCGGGGCGAATACGAACTCACCGACGCCATCACCGCGCTGGTCGCCGCCGGGCAGAAGGTGGCCGGCCTCAAGATCGAGGGGCGCTGGGTGGATGTGCGCGACCCCGGGGTGCTGGCTTCGTTGCAGGGCTGATGCCCCGGCGATTCACCGGAAAGTCCGGCCCCGACCTGAAACCGCCCCGGGGTGACCAAGGCAACCCGGCTGCCGCGGGAAAGGTTCGCTCCGCAGGCGGGATGAGCGGCCGAATTTCGGCGACGAACCACGTTCCCCGGGACCACTGGCCGCGGGCGCATCCCGGCCCCTCGATCATTCCTCCGCAGGGCCCGCCCCGGCCATCGGGCGGCGCCCGGTAATTCTCATCGGCCAACTTGAACGGACACCCGCCGTGCGTGGTCATTGGCCCGAACACTTGCACGGCCAGCTACCTTGCGTTACTGAGTAGCGGTCGGCCGTGAGCCGGAAACGATGACCGATTTCTTCGACAACTGGGTGGTGCAGGTCCGCAAGGGCGTGATCGAGCTGTGCATCCTGCGCACGCTCGCGACGCGCGAACGCTACGGCTACGAGCTCGTGAAGGAGCTGTCCGAGGTGCCCGGGCTCGGGCTCACCGAGGGCACGCTCTACCCGCTGCTCTCCCGCCTGCGGGTGTCCGGCCTGGTCAACACCCGCCTCGAGGAATCGGCCGCCGGTCCGGCCCGCAAATACTACAGCCTCACCCCCGAGGGACGGCGCACGCTGAAGACGATGAGCGCCTACCTCGAAACCTTGAACCGCAGGAGCAGCACCTGAACCGGCACCGCGCCCGCTTCACCGCGAGCGGCGCCGAGGCCGACGAGGTCATCGGCGACCTGCGCCGGCATATCGAGAGCGAGGCGGCCGCGGCCGGCCTAACGGTGGTCACTGAGGCCGACGTGCGCCGGATCCTCGCGAAGCTGGATCCGGAACTCCTCGCCGAACCGGTTGCCGGGTCCCCGGAAGCACCCGCCCCGAAACCGACGCCCGTGGCTTCGCCCCCGGCGGATGCCCAGGCCAAGCGCCCCCTTTCCACCTTCGCGCGGGGCCTGCTCTGGCTGTTCGGGGTGCTGCTGCCCGCATTCACCCTGGGCTTCGAACTCTATACCGACGCGTGTGCCGGCGAGGTGTTTGACCCAACGCCCACATGGCTCCACCCGCTG
>JBIIUN010000104.1:0-12044 GCA_044339945.1 Kapaibacterium sp. (SeqCode) | reverse complement strand
GCTGGCCTTTGCCGCCGTGTATCTGATCTGGGGTTCGACCTACCTCGCCATCCGGGTCGCGGTCGAGACGCTGCCCCCGTTCCTCCTGGGCGGCGCCCGTTTCACCCTGGCCGGAATCGTCCTGATCGCTTTCCTGAAGCTGCGTGGGGTCGGCTGGCCGACGTGGGTCCAAGGCCGGAATTCGCTCTTGGCCGGGGCGGTCATGCTGCTGGGAGGCAACGGCCTGGTGGTCTGGGCCGAGCAATACGTCACGTCGAGTTTTGCGGCGTTGTTCATCGCTTCGGCGCCGGTCTGGTTCGCAGTCCTCGACTGGGCACGTCCGGGCGGCCAGCGGCCGGCCTGGCATGTCTGGCTGGGAATCTCCCTGGGATTGGCGGGCGTGGGTTTGCTGGTGCTGCGGCGTGAAGCCGGCGTCGGGCAAATTCACCTGGGCGGCGCGCTGGCGCTGTTGCTCGCCACCATGAGCTGGGCCTCCGGATCAATGTTGGCCAAGCACACCGCCAAGCCCCAGTCCCCATGGATGGGCGCCGGCCTGCAAATGGTGGGCGGGGGACTGGCGATGCTCGTTGCCGCGGCCGGCCTGGGGGAGTTTTCCCGCTTCGCTCCCGACGCCGTTTCGGGGCGTTCCTTGGCCGCGTTCGCCTACTTGATCGTGTTCGGGTCGTGGATCGGGTTCAGCGCCTATGTCTGGCTGCTGGGCGTCAGCACGCCGGCGAAGGTGTCCACCTATGCCTACGTCAATCCCGTGATCGCCGTTTTCCTCGGGTGGGCCTTGCTGGGCGAGCGCGTCACGTCGCCAATGGTGCTGGCGGCCGGCATGATTGTGGGTGCCGTCATCATCCTGACCTGGCCGCGCACGGCGCCGGCGAAGGCATGAGCACCGTCCCCGAGTGTCCGAGTGCGCCGGCGAAACCGCCCGGTCTGCCGGCTTCCCAAGTTTCCCCGCCACCCTTAGCCTGACTCCCATGTTGCTGGTCATAGACAACTACGACTCGTTCACCTTCAACCTCGTCCAGTATCTGGGCGAGATGGGCGTGGACATGCAGGTCCATCGCAACGACCAGATCACCGTCGAGCAGGCCTTGGCGTTGCGGCCCGAGCGGGTGCTGATTTCGCCGGGACCGTGTTCCCCGCGGGAAGCCGGACTCTCGAACGAACTCATCCGGGCGTTTGCCGACCGCCGCATTCCCATCCTGGGTGTCTGCCTTGGGCATCAGTGCATCGCTCACACGTTCGGGGCGACGGTCGTGGTCAACTACCGCATGATGCACGGCAAGACCTCGCCGATTTTCCATGACGGCAAGGACCTCTTCGCCGGCATGCCCAATCCGTTCAACGCGACGCGTTACCATTCGCTGGTCGCCAAGAAAGACACCGTGCCGCCCGAGCTCGAAGTCACCGCCTGGACCGCCGAGGATGAAATCATGGGACTCAAGCACCGCACCCTGCCGATCTGGGGCGTGCAGTTTCATCCGGAAAGCATCCTCACGGAAAGTGGCCGAACCATCCTGGCCAACTTCCTCAAATTGAGCTGAACCACCGCCCGCCGAATCACCCATTAT
Source organism: Kapaibacterium sp. (SeqCode) (assembly GCA_044339945.1). Taxonomy (GTDB): domain Bacteria; phylum Verrucomicrobiota; class Verrucomicrobiia; order Limisphaerales; family UBA9464; genus CAIWAH01. The sequence continues at coordinate 10,482 of JBIIUN010000104.1, read as the reverse complement.
CCGTGAACGCAGTCCAACCAGCCGGGGAACGAACCTACAGCGGCATCGCCGCCGCCGGCGGGGTGGTCCACGCCAAGGTGCTGGTGCTGGGCCACGGCCACGCCGAGGTCCCGGAACGCGAGTTATCCGAGTCCGAGGTGGGCGTAGAGCTGGAGCGGTTCCGGCAGGCCTTGGTGGATACGCGCCACGAATTGCAGGCCATCCAGCGCCAGGTGTCGTCCGCGATGGGGGCAAAGGAGGCGGACATTTTCGAGGCGCACCTGCTGGTGCTGGATGACCCGACGCTGCTGGACGAGGTGAGCCGGGGCATCACCGAACGACGGCGCAATGCCGAAGCCTCGTTCCACGAGGTCGCGGGCAAGTATGCCGCCGCCTTGGCGGCCGTGGACGACGACTATCTCCGCGAGCGCGCCGCCGACGTGCGGGATGTGGAGCAGCGGGTGTTGAACAACCTGCTGGGCGTCGCCACGGCGTCGGACTTGGCCAACTTGCTCGAGCCGGTGATCGTGGTCGCGCCGGACCTTTCGCCCAGCACCACGGCCGTGCTGGACCGCACCAAGGTGCTTGGCTTCGCCACCGATGGCGGCGGCAAGACCAGCCATACGGCCATCATGGCGCGCAAGCTGAGGATTCCCGCCGTGGTCGGGCTTGGTGAGGCCACGCGGCAGGTTCGTTCCGGCGAATACGCGCTGCTCGATGGTCACAGTGGGCTGCTGATCGTCAATCCGACCGACGCGACCCTGTTTCAATACGGCCAGATCCGGGAACGCCGCGCGGCTTTCGAGCAGCGGCTGCGCGACCTGCGCGACCAACCGGCCGTCACCTTCGACGGCACCAAGCTAATCCTGGCTGCTAACATCGACGATCCGGCTGACTCCGCGGCGGTGAAGGAAGCCGGAGCCGAAGGTGTGGGCCTGTTCCGGACGGAGTTTCTCTTCCTCAAATCGGCGACGGCACCGGACGAAGAATCCCAGTTCCGCGCCTACCGCGATGCGGCGGCCGCACTGGCGCCAGCTCCAGTGGTGATCCGAACATTGGACCTCGGCGGCGACAAGTTGCCCGGCGAAGGCGCCGGGCACCGCGAGGAGAATCCGTTCCTCGGCTGGCGCGCGATCCGGATCAGTTTGGATCAGCCGGCCGCCTTCAAGCAGCAGCTACGCGCCATCCTCCGGGCCAGCGCCCACGGCAATGTGAAGCTGATGTATCCGATGATCTCGTCCGTCGACGAGCTGCTGGCGGCAAACGAGATCCTCGACGAATGCCGCGGCGAACTGCGCGGCGCCGGGGTGCCCTTCGACGAACGGATGGAGGTCGGCATGATGATCGAGGTGCCTTCGGCCGCCCTGATCGCGCCGCTGCTCGCGCCGCACGTGAACTTCTTCAGCTTCGGCACCAACGACCTCACGCAATACACGTTGGCCGTGGACCGAATGAACGAACGGGTGGCGCACCTGCATCAGGTCACGCATCCCGGCGTGCTGCGACTGATGCAGATGACGATTGAAGCCGCCCGGGAACACGGCCGATGGGTCGGGGTCTGCGGCGAGGCCGCCGGCGATCCGGCCGTCATCCCGCTGTTCGTCGGCCTCGGGGTCCAGGAGCTCAGCGCCACGCCGGCCGTGGTTCCCGCCGCCAAGTTCCTGCTGCGGCGACTGAAGGTGAACGAGGCGAAAGCCATGACCGAGGAGGCCCTCAAGTTGGGCACCTCCACGGCGGTTTACGCCCGTTCGCTGGCCTTGGCGAAGCAGGTCGCGCCCGAACTGTTCCCCGGCTGATGGCGCCGCGGATCAGGGCTTCGCCGCCTTCAATTCCGCAACCTTGGCAGCCAGTTGATCGAAGCCGAACCGGTCGCCGTTGTTCTTGCCCACATGACGGAAGACCTCCTGGCCGGCCGGGTTGAGCAGCACGAGCGCGGGGAAGTGAACCGTCTGACCGTGGAACGCGTAGCCATCCGGGATGGCGAACGCCTTCGCCAAGCCAGCGTCGGCGTCGCGGTAAATCGTCACGCCCTTCCCGGCGGGTTCGCCGAGTTTGTCCGTCCACGACTTGATCTCGTCGGCGCTGTCCGGCTTGAGGAAGACTTGCACGACGTCCGGCAGCGTTTCGCCGCGCTGGGCGTAGTCGCGGGTGTGGCGCAGGCAGACCGGGCACTCCGTCTTCAGGAGGAAATGCAGCGCGACGTATTTCCCCTTGGCCTCGGCCAGACGGAACTTCCGGCCGTCGGCGGGCGCTTCGACCGTGAAGTCGGCCGGTGCCGCGAACAGGTTCAACGCTCCGGCAAGAATGCACAGGAGGGGAAGGATCGGGCGGCGAAATGGCATCAGATTGGGCGAGGAGGTCGTCATGCACGCTGGCCGCTCCGGACGTCGGAGTCGTGCCAACACCATTGAGAGGACGCAGCTAGGCGGGCTATTCCCGGAATCCGGAAAAATCTTTTGGGAATAACTTCAGCCCACCGGACTCTCATGAACGTGCCGACGCCGGATTCAACCGCGATGGTGGACGAGCTCTATGGGCCGCTCTACCGCTTTGCGCTGAGCCTGGTCGGGGCGCCGGCGGCGGCGAGCGACCTCACGCAGGAGGCCTTCTTCCGCTGGTTCAAGCAGGGCGGTGAGCTGCGGGACCCCGCCAAGGTCAAGAGCTGGCTGTTCACGACGCTCTATCGCGAATTCCTGCGGACCAACCGCCGCGCCAGCCGCTTTCCCCACCATGAGTTGGATGAGGTGGAGTCCGAACTGCCGGCCGTGGCGCCGGAGGAGTTGGACCAGCTCGACGGCGCGCTGGTGATGGGCGCACTGCAACAGGTCGAGGAAACCTACCGGGCGCCGCTGAGCCTGTTTTACCTCGAAGCCTTTTCCTACGCCCAGATCGCCGAGGCGCTCGACGTTCCCGCGGGCACCGTCATGTCGCGGTTGTCCCGGGGCCGGGACCAGTTGCGGCGGCACCTGCGGAACCGGCTCACGGCGGAGGAGCAGAAGCTGATTCCGTTTGCCGCGGCGAAGACCCGATAACCCCTTTCCATTTCTTCCATGAACCAAACCCAAGCCCAGTTGATCCTCGGCGCCTGCCCGCCGGGGCCGTGGCCGCAGGACGATCCGCAGGTGGCGGAGGCGCTCCGGCTGGCCGAATCCGATCCCGGGCTGGCCCGGTGGCTCGCGGAGACCCGCGGCTTTGACACCGCGGTGGCGGCGAAACTCCGCGCGGTGGCGCCGCCCGCCGACTTGCGCGACGCGATTCTCGCCGGCCGCCGGGTGACGTCCGTGGATGGTCGGCGGGCCTTCTGGCGGCGGCCCGGCCCGTTGGCCTTGGCGGCGATGCTGGTCCTGCTGGTCGGGATTTCCACCGTCTGGCTGGGTTCGCCGCGAACCGGTGCGGGGGCTTTCCGCCAGGAAGTGGCGCAGTTCCTCACGGAGGATTGGCAGCACGATTTCGATTTCGCGGAAACCCGGTTTCCCGCGATCCAAGAATGGTTGGCCCGGCAGCCCGGCGCCATCCAGTTGGCAGTGCCCGCCCGGCTCGCTGGCAGCACGACCTACGGCTGCAAGGTTTTCGACTGGCGTGGGCAGCGGGCGACGATCGTTTGTTTTCTCGCGAAGGACGAAGGTGAGATCATCCATATCGTCAGCGTGGACCGCTCGGCCCTGCCCGCGACGGAAATCCCGGTGCCGGCCACGGCGCCGCAGTTTGCCCGGGCCGGCGAGTGGAATACCGCCATGTGGTCGCAGGGAAACCGGCAGTATGTCGCCTTCACCACCTTGAACCGCGAAGGGTTGGCCCGTTACGTGAAGCCGGCCGCGCTCTGAATCGCCTCGAACCGAAACCGAAACTCCCCAGCCGCCCGCCCATGAGACCGAGTGAAAATTCCCCCGGCAAAGCCGTCCTGAATCCAGCCTTCTTGGCCGCGATTACCGTGGGCCTGGTTGCGACATCGTCAGGCTGCACGGTGCCCGTCCACCAACAACGCCTGCTGGCCAAGCCCGGCATGCAGTTTTCCGGTTCCGCGGCGTTGGGTGCCCCGTCGAAACTGCTGCCCCAGGTCGAGTCCGGCGCCGCGACGTCGGGCGGGGGCCAGGCGGCCGGCTGCTCTTCCTGCCGCTGAGTTCCCGGACATAGGACGATGAAATCCTTGGGAATCATGCTGGCGCTGCTGGGCCTGACGGCGGAATCCGTTCAGGGCGAAGACGTGCCCAAGACGGTCATGGAGCCGCGGGCGAGCACGCTGGTTTCGCAACAGTTTGAGGCCGACTTCGAGGCGCTCGTGACCCAGGACATTCAGCTGCTCCAGGGCGGCCTCGCCTACGGCCAGAAGCATGGCCAGTTCGAGTGGACCGCCAGCCTTGCCTACCAAACCTTCGCGCTCGATTACCGGCCGGCACCCTTCGATTTCCTGGGTGTCGACCGCGCACTGGATGAGGGCCGGATCGCCGCGCAGGCGAATGGCCGGTTTCGCTGGGGCCAGTCGGTTTCGCTGCTCGCCAGTGCGGGCGTTTATGATGGGTTTGCCAACTACCGGAGTGTCTGGCTGAACGAGTATTTCCGGCAGCAATTCTCCACGCTGCCCGAATACGTGCCGGCCAGTCCCCGCGGCGAAAACGTGGCTGCCGGAGTGCGCTGGGAATACCTGCCGGCTTCGGCCTTCATCGAAGGCACGGTCAGCTATCTGCACGACGAGATCGCGCCCGGATACGAGATCGATTTCGCGGGGCTCCGGCGCGACCGGCATCACCTGGACACGCTCGCCTACCAAGTTGCCTTCGAGAATGTGCTGACCCGTCGGGTCCGCGTGCGGAACGAGTTTCGCCTGACCGACACCACCGAACGCGAATTGCGTTACGCCTATCAGGGTTCGCTCAACGTCGCCCTCGGGGAACGGTGGGTGGCCCGGCTGTTCGGCGGTTACACCGAGGAGGCGCCGACCTTCATAGCGCACTACTACGGCGGCGCCCTCGACTTTGAACCGGCCGAGGGCTGGTCCGTGGGCGTTTTCGGCCGGCGTTACGTCGATTCCGGAGAGATTGAGAATTCGCTCTTCTCGTCCGCCGCGCCCGGACTGTCGGCCTGGCAGGCCGGGCTGAGTCTGCGCCGCTCGTGGGGCGTGCATTCGTTCCGCCTGGCCGCCGCGCCCTACCAGACTCGATTCGAGCCTTCCGGCATTGGCACGGCCTTCTTCCAAAACCTTTACCGGGGCCGCGATTGGGCCCTGGTGCAGTTGGCCTATGCGGCTGATTTCTGAAAACCCATGAAAACCCTGCTTCAACTCTCCCTCGCCGGGCTGATGTTCCTCCTGCATGCCCAGGCTGCCGCCTACCAGGTTGGTGACACGGTGGAAAACTTCTCGCTCATCAACCGGGCCACCGGCCAGCCGATGGCCCTCAAGGACTTTGCGGGCAAGATCGTGTTGCTCGACTGGTTTGCTTGGTGGTGCCCGTTCTGCCAGGCCGCCGCGCCGCAGTTGCTGGACGGGGTGCATGAGCACTACGCCGCCCGCGCCGGCAACCCGGCTGGCATCCCTGTGGTCAGTGTCGGGGTGAACTTGCAGGCCAACCAGGAAGCGCAGACGCAGAACTTCGTCAACCGGGCGGAATACGAGTTCGTCTGGCAGGACTTCAACCGCGCGGTGGCGAACCGGTTCTTTCCGACCGGCGGCCAGCCGTTGTTCGCGATCATCAATGGCGTCACCAACTCACCCAGCCACCGGCCCTGGGAGCTGATCTACGCCCGCCAGGGTTACGGCCAGACCGTGTTTCCCGTGGCCGATTTCCGGGCGGCAATCGACGCCGTGAAGGCGGCCGTCGTGCCGGCGATGCCCCCGACGCTGACCCTTGGCTCCGGGACCGCCGCAAACGGCGTGACGCTTTCCATCCGAGGCCGGACCGGAGTGGTTTATCGGGTGGAATCGTCTGCGGACTTGGTTGGCTGGAAGCTGGAACAGGAAGTGACCCTGAGTTCCGAGACCGAGGCGGTGCCGGTTCAATTGGCGTCGGTGGAGACGCGCTTCTTCCGGGTCGTGGCGCCGTGAACTGGGCAAGCCCGACTTTGCCGGCTTGTGCAACGATTGAATCCCGCGTGACGCTGGCCCGGTGACAGGCCCTGAAACGGATCCGCCGGTGGCGCGGGATGCGCCGCTGCGTTTTCCGTTGCTGATGGAGGAGTTCACCCGGTCGGTGGTCTTGCCGGAACAGTTGGATTCCCTGCTGAACCTCGGCTGGCGGCACTTCGGCCGACACTTCTTCCGCTACTCGCTCTTCCTCGGCGAAAACCGGATGCACTGGGTGCAACCGATCCGGGTGGACTTGCGGCGGGTGGTCCGTTCCGCCAGCCAGCGACGGATTCTGCGGCGCAACGAGGACCTCGACGTCAACGTGGGCAAGCCGGTGAATGATGCGGAACATCAGGACCTTTTTCTCCGGCATCGGGCCCGCTTTTCCGACAATGTGCCCGACGATCTTGCGAATTTCCTCGGGGAAGATCTGGAACAGTATCCGTGCCCCATGGTCGAGATCACTGCCCGCCGGAATGGCGTCCTCGTGGCCGCGAGCTACTTGGACGTCGGGGCGACTTGCGCTTCCAGCGTCTATGCGCTTTTCGACCCGGCCGAGGCGCGGCGCAGCCTCGGAATCGCCACGATGTTGTGGGAAATCCGCCATGCCGTGGAGCGGGGATGCTCCCACTACCATCCGGGCTACGCGTTTCACGAGCCTTCCGAAATGGACTACAAGAAGCAGTTCGCCGGGTCCGAGTGGTTTGACTGGCAAGGGAACTGGCGGCCGCTCCCGCGATCGTTTCCCCGTCAGAATGCGTGTTGATGCCGACGGCGGTCCGGTCCGGCGAAGATCGGCCGGCCCGGCAACTTGGCACGCTACGGTTCGCCGGTGTCCGCGTCGTCCCGGCCGGAAACGCCGTATTCGTGCAGCTTGTTGCGCAGCGTGCGGATGCTGATTCCGAGCTTCTTCGCGGCGTGGGTGCGGTTGTCGTCGGAGAGCTTCAGGGTGCGCAGGATGTGCTGCTTCTCGATCTCGGCGAGCGAGGCCACCTCGGAACTCCCGGCCTCGGCGGGCGCAGGACCGGTGGATGGCTCCGGCACCAGGGCCGGCGACAGGAGGCTGGGCGGCGCGGCCGGGGACGCCACGGGGTTGCTTGCGAGGCCCAGTTGGTCGGCCTGCAATTCCTCACCTTCGGCGCACAGGATCACGGCGCGTTCGATGACGTTCTGCAACTCCCGGACGTTGCCCGGCCAGCTGTGCGACTGGAGCGCGCGCATGCAGGAATCGGAGATCCCGGCGACGCGGACGCCATGCTTGCGCGCGAAGCGCTTCATGAACTGCTGGGACAGGAAGGGGACGTCGTCGAGGCGTTCGCGCAGCGGCGGCACGAGGATCGGGACGACGTTCAGGCGGAAGTAAAGGTCCTGGCGGAACTCCTTCCGGTCCACGCTCTGTTCGAGGTTGCGGTTGGTGGTGGCAAGGACGCGGACGTCCACCTTGATGGTGCGATTGCCACCGACCCGTTCGAGTTCGCGCTCCTGGAGCACGCGCAGGAGTTTGGCCTGCACCTGCGGGGAAATCTCGCTGACTTCGTCGAGGAGGATCGTGCCGCCGTGGGCGAGTTCGAACCGGCCCTCGCGTTTGTTGAGGGCGCCGGTGAACGCGCCCTTCTCGTGCCCGAAGAACTCGCTCTCGATGAGGTTTTCCGGAATGGCGGCGCAGTTGACCTTGATGAACGGCGCCTGGGCCCGGGGACTTTCGCGGTAAATGGCGCGGGCGACGAGTTCCTTGCCGGTGCCGCTTTCGCCCTGGATGAGGACCGTGGCCTGGGTGCGGGCCACCTTGCGGATGAGCTGGCGCAACTCCTCCATGACGGCGCTGCGGCCGAGGAGTTCGTAGCCGGAGTCGGGACCTTCGTCCTGGCTGAGGAAGATGTTGAGCTTGCGGAGCTTGCTGACCTCCTCGGCCTTGTGCAGGGCGACCTCGATCTGGTTCGCCGAGAAGGGCTTGATGATGTAGTCGAACGCGCCGTCACGCATGCAGCTCACGGCGGACTCGATGGAACCGTGGCCGGTGATGACGACGACGAGTGGCTTGACGGCCCGGGGCTGGAGGGTGCGGAGCAGGTCGGTGCCCTCACCGTCGGGCAGGCCCACGTCCACGAAGGCGAGATCGAAGTTGTCGCGCGCGATGAGCTCCTCGGCCTCGGCCAAGGTGCCCGCCGTGGCCACGTCGTAGCGGCGAACGCGCAACTGCTGTTCGAGGACTTTCCGAACGAACGGATCGTCCTCCAGGATCATGATTTTCTCGATCGGCATCGGGCCAAAAATCTCATTGCGGCTCAGGCGCCCGCGTCCGCTTCCACCGGTCCGGCCGGGACGTGGGGCTGGGCCCCGACGCCTTGGCGGCGATACAGGTCCGCCACAAAATGGGGACGCTGTCGGTTGGGCGGAGGCAGATGTCTCGAAGGCACCAAGCCACGGCGGAGGAGATTTTGCTCATTCTCCCGGTCCAAGACGATGATTTTCATGATCAGGTCCTGGTTTTGCCGGAGCAGCCCCTCGATGTCGCGGTGCTGGGCGCGCTGGGCGGCCGAGGCGGACAACCATTCCTGGCGACGTTGCCGGAGGGTGTCGACCGACGCTTCGAGCCGGGCGAGCAAGCCTCGTTTCTCCTGGAGGAAGCCGAATTGCACGCCGTCCTGCGCCTCGCGCAGCGCCAAGGCCTCGCGCTCGACCAGTTCAAGAATCTGGCGGCAGAGGGCGAGGTGTCCGGTGAGGTCTTGGCGGATGGCAGTGGGATCGGTCATTTGGGGACGGCTTCAGCGTCCGCCCCGTCCTTGGGTTTGGGTGCGTGGGCGACCAGATCCTTCCGGGCCGCCTCGGTTTTGTCGGACCATTCGAGATATTGGCGCCGCCAGGCGGCCATCTCGACGATGGTGGTAAGGTTCTGGGTGGCCCCCCCCTTCGGAAGCAATTTGCCGGCCTTGGCCACCTCGCCGAAGGCTTCAATCGCCTTGGCCGGTTGTTGCAGGCGTTCGTAGGCGAGGCCGACCTGATACCAGACCGGCAATTGCCAGGCGGGCGACGCGTTGAGGGCGATCAGGCGCTGATAGATTTGCAGGGCGCCGAGGTAGTCGCCCTCGGAGTAGAGCTGATTGGCAAGGTCGTTGCCGATGCGGAGCCGCCAGAAATCCCATTCGGTCGGGTTGGCGCCGGCGGTGGCCTCCTGTCGCTGCAGGAGCACAAAGACTTGGGTGAACGCTTCCTCGTTTCGGCCCAATTTTCTGAACGCCTTGGCGAGTTCGTAGCGGATCTCGGGGGCTTCCACGCCTTCCGGCGATTCGCGGAGAACGGTTTCGGCGTGATTGATCAGCTCGGGCAGCCGGTCGGTGTTGGCGAGGCAGCGGACGAGTTTCGCCCGGATCGCGACGCGGTTCAGGCTGGGTTCGTCCAGCTTGAGGAGGCGGTTGAAATAGTCGGCCGCGTCCACAAAACGGCCTTGGGCAAAGTAGGTGTCGGCAATCTCGGTCTTCGCCTGGAGGACCAGATGCTGGTAGTAGTCGAGCTGCTGGGCGTCGATGTTGAGCGACTTGCTCATCACGGCATAGAGCTTCGCCAGCGCGCTGGGGTAGGCCCCCATCTGTCGGTAGAGCAGGCCTTGGCGCAGGAGCACCTCCGGAACACTGGGGTCATCGGGATACTTGGTGAGAAACTGGGAGAAGACTTGCTGGGCCCGGATGAGGTCGTTTTCGTCCTGGGCCAGCAAGGCGAGCTCCAGCATCGCCGACCGCTTGATTTCCGTCGGGGTATCGCCGGTGACCAGCTCCACCAGGTTGGTCTTGGCGAAGGCGCTTTCCTTGCGGGCGCGTTGCTGGCGGGCGATTTCCAGCTGCGTTTCCGCCTTTTCGATCCGGGACTGCCGGGCGTCCGTGACCGGCGAAGTCAGCAGATTCGAGGTGGTCAGCAGGTCTTGGCGATCCCGCAGGGCCCGGTCCACCTCGGGAGGCACGGCGCTGTTGGGGCGAGGTTCGGCGTGGGCGGGCTTTTCCGCCTGCGCTTCCGCGGGTGGGGCGGCGCTGCCCGGACGGCGGATGGGTTCGGACGCGCCGGCCACGCCCGCAAGAAACAGCAGTCCCACCTGGCCCCACCGGAGCCAAGTCCGGCCGGACCAAGCGCGCGACCGCGCCGGAAGCGGGAAGTTCATTGTTTGGTGTAAGTGGCCCGGCTGCTGCGGATCGGCGGCGGCTGGGCCGGGGCGAATTGCAAGGGAACGACCACCTGGCCGCCATCGCCCTGCGGTTGGCTGAAGAACGGCATCAGCATCCCGGGCGACACGGGGGCGCCATGCATGCCGGGACCGGCCGGCGGGGTGTCGTTGGGATCCAAGTTAACCGGGATGGATGGATTCGGTTCCGGCGAAGCGGTTGGCGGCGGCTCGGGGCCGTAGACGGCGTCCGGGTCGGGGGGCGGCCCGGCAGCTGCGGTTCCGGCGGCCA
>JBIIUN010000084.1:0-13098 GCA_044339945.1 Kapaibacterium sp. (SeqCode) | reverse complement strand
GCGCGCGTCGCTGAGGGCGCTCCAGTTCGTGCCGGCGAGCGAGCGGGCGAGGACGCGGGTGGATTCGCCCAGCGTGAGCGGGGTCGAGTAAGTTTGCGCGGCCGGCGCGGGCGTGTTCGCGAACGGCACGCGCGGATCCGTGCCGTCGAGGGTGAAGTAGATGGTGCCGGCGAGGTTGGTCATCGCCAGCGAGAAGCCGGCGGGCACGGCCCCGCCATGCCGGGTGAACACCGGCGCATTGGAAGACGCGAGAAAACCTGCCCGCTGGAAGCTGTTGGTCACCCACCGGCGCCGGCCGTTGATCCAGGAGCTGATCGTGTTGTTGAACCCGGAGATCGACGGGGCGACCCGCGCCTTGACCTCTTCGTAACGGAACCGGATGCGTTCGTCGGTGAGGGGGCCGCCATTGAAGAAGGCGCGGTGGACGCGGTCGGCGAAGAGCAGCCGGAACTCCGGCGACCGTTTCAGCGCGTTGAACATCTGCTGGTAGTCGGTCGTGCCCCAGGGCGGGTTCAGGGTCGAGAGCGTGGTGGCGATAGTGTCGTAGCTGACCGCGTGGCCGGTGAAGGCGAATTCCGCGTCCCACGGGTAGAAGCGGAACTTGGCGCCGGGAACCTTCTCGCGGGCGGCGCGGGTGTTGTTGTGCGGCCAGTCGTCGTTGTCCGCCCAGATGTGCGGCAGCAGGTAGTCGACGAAGTTTTCGAGGTCCATCCGGGCCGCGACGTTCTCGTAGTTGGCCCGCACGGTCAGATCGAGCCGGACGGCGGACCGGAGCTGGTTCCAGGCGACCGCGTCGCCACGCACGACCTGGTTCATCGCGCCGATGACGTCCCATTGGTCGCCGCCGCCATGATACCGCTGGAGGAAGTCGTCATCCACGCGTTCGGCGGGGTTGTAGATTCCCCGGTAAACGCCGTTGAGGAACACGTTCACGAAGGTTCCGTGGCAGGCCACGATGCCGACGTCGCCGGCCAACGCCCGCACGAACTCGTCCTTCATGAGCGGGTTCGAATGGTCGTTCATGCCGGCCCGCAGGTGCAGGGTGTTGAAGGACGACACGGTGGTGTCGGGAAACATCGGGTAGTCCAACCGGCCGGGGCCGTATTCGCCGCGGAAATAGAGCCGGTAACTGTATTTGCTCTCGGGCAGGTTGCCGGACCGGTAATTGTAGAGGCCCCGGATGTAGTCGCCGCCGGCCACGCGGATGCCGGCGTCGATCTGGAACCCGCCGTTGTCCTGCGGGCGGATCAGTTCGACCGACACGGGCCGTTCCCACGCCGGGCCGTGTTTGTCCGTGTTGCGTGGGTTGAATTCCATGATGCCGGCCTGGCCGTAGAGATGGTTGGTGGCGGTCACCAGCGAGAGCGCGGGCAGCAGGCGGCGACTGGCGGTCAGGTTGAACAGATAAGTGTGGGTGCCGACGGACGAGGGCAGGTGATTGGCGGCGAACGCGGCCGCGCGGATCACGCGGCTGGCGGGGATCGTCAGCGGGCCGGCGTAGAGGATGCCCGTCGTCAGGGTCGGGGCCGCGCCGTTGGTCGTGTAGCGGATGGCCGCGCCCGGCGTTTCGGTGGCGAGGGACAGCGAAAATGGCCGGTCAAAGAAGCCGCGTTCCACGCTGAACCGGACGGCCGCCACGCGGTTGGTGATCGTGCTCGTGCCGTTGGCTAAGCCCGGCGTGGGCGAACTGAAGTAGCGCCAGGCGTCCGTCGCGCCCGGGACTGGCCGGCCGTAGGAATGATCGGTGCCCTGTTCCGGATAACGCACCTCGCTGACCGACTGTCGCGGGAGTTCGGGCCCGAGCAGGCGCAGGCTGTCGCCGGTGCCGTTGAGCTTGAAGTTGGTGTGCAGCCGGGCGCCTGCGGTCGTGGGGCGGCGATCCTTGCCGGAAGCCCAGACGATCAGGAAGCCGTTGGCCGGAAGGCTCACGGACGGGAAGATCCACTGGCCTTCCTCGTCGCGGTCGTTGCTGAGGGACCAGCCTTCCAAGTTCACCGGCACCGAGCCGCGATTTTGCAGCTCGATCCAATCCTCGGTGTCGCCGTCTTCGTCCACGGCCCCGTTGCCGTTCTCGGCGAGCAGTTCGTTGATGACCACCGGGGGCACCGGCAGGCTGGCATTCACCCCGCAGTTCCAGCCGGTCGCCACGAAGGGATGGGGCTCCGGTTCGTCGGAAACGATCCCGTGGTTCGGCGCCCAGGTGAAGGCGGCCGTGCCGTTGGCCGCGGGCGGGAACAGGAACCGATAGGGCCCCGGTCCGGCCCCGGTCACCGCGGTGGCCGGACCGCCGTTCAGGCGCAGGTCGGCGGCGTCCACGCCGGTGACGGAGCGATTGAAGGTCAGCTCGACCGCCGCGAGTTGGCGGACCGTCAGGCCGGGCGGCGGCAACCTTTGGATCAGGGCCGGACCGGCGGCATCCAGCAGTTCGTAGTTCCAGACGGCTCCGGGCGCACCGCCGTCGAAGCGTTGCCCGTCGAGGTCGGTAATCTGGTGCAGGCTGCCCCAACTGATCTGCACGCCGCCGAACGGCGGCCGCGCGAAGGTGAAGGTGTAGGTCGAACCACTTCCCGAAACCCCGGTGGCCGGCAGGCCATTCACCAGGAATTGCGGGGCTGCAACCCCGGTGACGGGCTCGGAAAAGTTCACCGTGACCGCGGTCAGGTTCGTGAGCAGTCCGGGCGCCGGCAGGACCGCGGCGATGCGGGGCGGCTCGGGTGTCTTCTCGGTGCTGACCAGTTCGGCGTCGAAGACCAGGTCGCTGCTGCCGATCGAACCGTTGAGGACAACCACGGCAAGCACGTTCTCGCCGGGAACGAGGACCGCGGCCGGGTTGGGGATGGATTGGGTATTCCAGACGTATTCCTCGGCGGCCGTGGCGAGCGAGTTTTGGTCGGGATCCGTTTCCGGGGCCCGCAACGAGGCGACGCGCTGGCCGTTCAGATAGGCGACGAAGCCGTCGTCGCACACCGTCGTCAGGTCGAGGGCGGAGACATTGGCGGGGTTGGCCACGGTGAACTTCCGCCGCAGGAACAGCGTGGAGTGGACATTTTGCATGCCGGACAGGGTGGTGCCGGTGAAGCCGGGTTCGCCGTAGGAAAACGCACCGTTACCCACGCTCCAGGCGGTGTCGCCGAAGGTCACTTGCCGCCATGCGGCGGGCGCGGTGGGCGACGGGTGGGCGGTGCCGCGGAAAAAACGCCAGGCGCTGTTGGTGCTGATCAGGGTGGCGGCCTGCGCCAGCCCGGGCGGCAGCAGCAGGAAGGCCAGCAGGACGAGGCGAATCAGCGACGCGGTGGCATGCATGAGGATGGGCAACCATGCCCGCTGAGCCTCGCCCGGTCAAAGGCCGGCGGCTGCCTCAATACCAGCGCAGGCGGAACCAGGGGAACAGCACCTCGCTCAGCGTCACGGCGAGGAAGATGCAGCTCACGACCCCGTTCAGCTTGAAGAAGGCGACGTTGATGGCGACCGGATCGCGCCGGCGGCGGGCGATGACGTGTTCGAGCAGCAGCAGCCCGAGGATGAGCGTGAGGCCGATCCAGTAGGCGAGGCGGAACCCGGAGAGGATGCCGAACAGCACCAGCAGCGCCCACATGAAGAGGTGGGTGAGGAACGCCACGCCGAGGGCGTTTCCGGGGCCCCAGCGGACGACCAGCGACCGCAGCCCGTGCTGGCGGTCGAATTCGTAGTCCTGCGTCGCGTAGATGATGTCGAAACCGATCAGCCAAAGCACGACGGCCAGCGCCAGGGTCAGCGGCACGAACGCGCTGAACGGCAGCCAGGGTCCCTTGGCGTCCACGCCGGGCAGGAACCGGAATTCACCCTCCACCGCGAGCCAAGCCCCGATCGGCGCCAGCGCGAGGGCGATCCCGAGCCAGACATGGGTGAAGTCGGTGAAGCGTTTGGTCAGCGAATAGAAGCACACGAAAAACAGCGCGACCGGGGAGAGCTTGAAGCAGAGCGGATTCAACCCCCACGCGGCGGCGAGGAATCCCGCGGCGGTCATTCCGCAGAGCGTGACGGCGCTCGCAAGGCTGATTTCGCCGGTGGCAAGGTGGCGTTTCGCCGTGCGAGGATTCAGCGCGTCGAACTTGCGGTCCACGATCCGGTTGAAGGCCATCGCGCAGGTGCGGGCGCAGACCATGGCGACCAGGACCAGCAGGAACACGCGGGTGCCGGGCCAGCCCTTGGTCTCCCGGGCGGCCACCACCATCGCCGCGAGGGCGAAGGGCAGCGCGAACACGGTGTGGCTCAGCTTCACGAAGCTGCCCCACTTGATGAGCGTGGTGAACATGTTGAAACTTTGAACTTCGAACCCCGAACTCAGAACGTTGAACCGGCCCCCGGCTCCGGCCGACGCTTCGGGATGGAATCAGGCTTCCGGGACAGCCGGAGTCGGGTCTGCTCCGCCGTCTTGATGCTGGCCTTGAAGATACGGATCAGTTCCTCGACTTCCCCGAGCACGAACCCGAGGCGGACATTCTCACCGAGCCATTGTTTGCGGTCAATCAGCCGGGCCCAACGCCGGCATTCCCGGAGTTCCTTGAGGCAGATCTTGAGCTTATGGATGAAGTCATCCTGCGACTCGGGCTCCTGCGCTTCGCCGTGGTTGCCGTAGGGCGAAGTGCCGGAGCGCACCAGTTGGCCGCCCAAGTGGCCGGCCGCCTTGGTCGAAGGCAAGGACTCGGTGACATCGATGATGGCGGACGCGAATTCCAGCAATCGCTCCTCCAGATCGTAGGTTCGCGGCGGCTTGGCGGATCCACCGTGGACCGTGGGTCTCGAAGTTCTGAGTTCAGGGTTCAAGGTTCACCGTTCGCCTTGCCTCACTCTGGTTCCTCCTGCCACCGGACAACAAGGCTGTGCTTCACGCCCAGGTGGTCCAGCACCCGGGCCACCACGGTGTCAACCACCGCCTCGACCGTCTGCGGCAGCGTGTAATAACTGGGGTTCGCCGGCAGGATCTGGGCGCCAGCCTGAATGAGCAGCTCGAAGTTTTTCACATGCACGAGGGATAGCGGCGTCTCGCGGGGAACCAGAATCAGCTTCCGACGTTCCTTCAGCATCACGTCCGCGCACCGCAGCATGGCGTCGGACGACAGGCCGTGCGCGATTCGGCCGAGCGAACCCATGCTGCACGGGATCACGACCATCGCGTCGGGCGGGTTGGAGCCGCTGGCGAACGGCAGGTTCATCGAGCGGTGCCCGTGCTGCTGCACACCTTCGCGCATGCGCAGCCCGGCCGGCAATTCCGTCGCCAGCACCTGTGGGGCGTATTGGCTCAGGATGACGTGGACCTCGTGTTCGGTGGGGTCCAGATGGTCGAGCAGCCGCTGCGCATACAGCGAGCCGCTGGCGCCCGTGATGGCGACAAGCAAACGCATGGATGAACTATGGACCGGAAGCCCGGGAAAGCGAGCCGGTCGACGGAGTCGCCCGCTCCCACGTGCCGCCGGCTTCCAGCCGACGGAACCCCGCGGTGGCCACGCCCCACGGAGGAGCCGATGCCCATTTCCAAGCCGCGCCCCGGTCGGCCTCCGGCCGAAGCCTGTGGCGGGCGCGGATTACCTCAGGCAATCCTGCCTGCAGGATTGCCGTGCGAGCCGTCAGGGACTCCCGGCTGGAAGCCGGCAGCACTTTCATGGCGTCCGTCCGCACATGTTGTCCAGATGCAGCCCACTTTGACGGCGAACGCGCACCCGGCTTCCCAAAGCCCCCCGATTTCCTATCCTGCCGCCATGCCAAGCTTCGACATCGTGTCCAAGGTCAACTCCATGGAGTTGGAAAACGCCATCAGCCAAGCCCAGAAGGAACTGGTCACCCGGTTCGACTTCAAGGGCGCCAACGCCGAGATCGTGCTCGAGAAGAACGAGATCAAGCTGCGCGCCAACGACGCCTTCAAGATGCGGGCGCTCGTCGAGATCGTGATCGGCAAGCTGACCAAGCGTGGCATCAGCCTGAAGAACGTGGACCAGGGCGAGGCCGAGCTGTCGCCGCTCGGCCATGCCCGCCAGATCATCAAGATCAAGCAAGGCATCGAGGGTTCCGTGGCCAAGCAGATCAGCCAGTTCATCCGCGGCACCGGCCTGAAGGTGACCGCGGCGATCCAGGGCGACGAACTGCGCGTCAGCGGGAAGAACCGCGACGACCTCCAGGCCGCCATTGCGGCGGTGAAGGGCGAGGACTTCCCGGTGGCGGTCAGCTTCGTGAACTTCCGCGACTGACGTTTTCCGCAGGACGCTGGGCCAAAAAATTCCCCGGCCCTTCCGCGTCATCCCGCTTCCCCTCGCGGCCAAGTTCTGGACACTTGCCGCCCGTGAAGCCGAATCCCCGTTACCTGGCCGCGCTGGCGCTCGCCCTGGCGAATACCCACGCCGCCGATTCCCTCGTGCCGACCACGATGCTGTCGGTGAATGACCCCAACCTCGAAGTCACCGTCTGGGCCTCGACCCCGATGCTGCGGAACCCGACGAACATGGACTTCGACAAGGACGGCCGCATCTGGGTGGCCGAAGGCGTGAACTACCGGAGCCATGCGAAACGCCAGCCCGAAGGCGACCGCATCATGGTGCTGGAAGACACCGACCACGACGGCAAGGCGGACAAGTCGTGGGTCTTCGTGCAGGAACCCTTCCTGCTCGCGCCCATGGGCGTCGCCGTGGTGGACAACAAGGTCATCGTCTCGATGGCGCCGGACATCATCGTTTACACCGACGTGAACCGGGACCTGAAGTTCGACCCCGCCGTGGACAAACGCGAGGTGCTGCTCACCGGCTTCAACGCCCGCATCCACGACCACACCATTCACAGCGTCACGGTCGGCCCCGATGGCCAGTGGTATTGGAACTCCGGAAACTGCGGCGCCGTGTTCACCGACAAGTCGGGCAAGACCTTCCGCATCGGCAGCGCCTACGATCCCGGCCAGGCGAACCTCGGCTGGAAACCCACCGAGATCGCCGGGCAGCGCAGCGACGACGGCCACGTGTGGGTCGGCGGCTTCGCGGCGCGGATGAATCCGGACGGTTCGGCCGTCAACATCATCGGCCACAACTTCCGCAACAGCTATGAGCAGACCGTCACGTCGTTCGGCGACGTATTCCAGAACGACAACGACGATCCCCCGGCGTGCCGCACCGCGTTCCTGCTGGAATACGGCAACGCGGGCTTCTGCTCCTTCGACGGCAAACGCTCGTGGGGCGCCGACCGCCGGCCCGGCCAGAGCATTCCGACCGCGGAATGGCGCCAGGAAGATCCCGGCACCATGCCCGCCGGCGACGTGTATGGCGGCGGCTCGCCCACCGGCATCGCGTTCTACGAGGACGGCGCGCTCGGCAAGAACTACCGCGGCCTGCTCCTGAGCTGCGAACCCGGCCGCAACGTGGTGTTCGGCTATTTCCCGAAGCCGGACGGCGCGGGTTTCAAGCTGGAGCGTTTCGATTTCATCACCAGCAACAAGGAAGGCGAGTTTGCCGGCACCGACTTCAAGGGCGGCGGCAACGATCGGCGCGACCTGAAGACCATGTTCCGCCCCAGCGACGTGGGCGTGGGCGCGGACGGCGCGATCTACGTGGCGGATTGGTTCGACGCCCGCGTCGGCGGCCACGCCGACTGGGACGACACCACCTCGGGCACGATCTACCGGATCGCGCCGAAGGGCTTCAAACCGAAGATCGCGAAGGTGGACTTTAACACCCTGAAAGGAGCGCTTGCCGGACTAAAGAGCCCGGCGGTGAATGTGCGCGGGGCGGCGCATGAGGCAGTCCGCGAACATGGAAAAAAGGCCGTCGGCCCCGTCAAACGGCTGCTCAAAAACGAAAATCCCTATGTCCAGGCCCGCGCCATCTGGATGCTCGCCGAACTCATTGGCAGCACGGGCAGAGAAATTGAACGCCTCCTAGAAGCAAAAGATCCCAACATCCGACTCGTCGCCTTCCGGAATGTCAGAAAAATCATCGAACGCGAACCTCACGGTGTTGATGCTTTCATCGTTGATTGGCTCAACAAACTCGTCGCCTCGGACCCCTCGCCAGTCATCCGTCGTGAGGTCGCCCTGTTCCTTCGTGACATCTCGGCTGAGAAGGCCAATCCGATTCTGATTTCCCTAGCCCAAGGCTTCGACGGTCAGGATCGCACCTATCTCGAAGCCTGGGGCACCGGCGCGACCGGTAAGGAGTCGCAGGTTTACGACGCCACCAAGTCAAAACTCGGCCATGCCGACCCGCTGAAGTGGTCCAACCAGTTCGCCTGGCTCGCCTGGCGCCTACACCCAGCGCAGAGCGTCGCCGACTTCAAGGTCCGCGCCTTGTCCGCCGCGCTCGACGACGCGAACCGCAAGCGCGCGCTGACCGCCATCGGCTACAACGCCACGCAGGAAGCCGCGGATGCGATGCTCGAAGTCGCCGCCAAGACCGACAAAGCGGTGAAGGCCGAGGCGCTGTGGTGGCTGCTCAATCGCAAGGATTCCTCCTGGAAGGACTTCGGTGTGAACGCCGCCCTCAAGGCCCGTGGCATCTACGATCCCGACGCCGTCGAACTGACCGGGGCCACCATTCCGGCCGCCGAGGCGCCCAAGTTCACCGTCGCCGACGTGCTGGCGCTCAAGGGCGACGTGACGCGCGGCGGCGAGAAGTTTGCCTCCGTTTGCTCCAGTTGCCACCGCGCCGGCGACGTCGGCACGGAATACGCCCCCAGCCTCAACGGTTGGGCGAAACGCCAGACCACCGAGGTGTTCCTGAACTCGGTCATCAATCCCAGCGCGGACATCGCGCAGGGCTTCAACGGCACCCAGATCAAGCTCAAGAGCGGTGACGAAATCCACGGCCTGGTGCTGTCGGAAGGCGATCCGCTCATCGTTCAGTCCGCCGGTGGCCTGACCCAGACCGTGCCGCGCAACCGCATCGCCGAACGCAAGGGCCTGGGCCGTTCGCTCATGCTGAGCGCCGATCAGCTCGGTCTCACGCCGCAGGATCTCGCGGACCTGAACGCCTGGCTGAAGACGAAGTAGTCCGACGCGCCATATTCGCGAGGGGCGGCTTAACGGCCGCCCCTTTTTCGTTTCGCCGGCTGTTAAGGCCTTCGTGGCCAAACCGCGCTGGAATTCGCCGGGCTTGGCCCTAGCCTTCGCGCATGTTCAATGGTGCCGATATCACCCCCGCCGGCGTGGACCAGTTCCCGCTGCGCCGTCCCGCGCTCCAGCCCGCGCAGATCGATGCGCTCACGCGCGACATCCTCGCGCTGAAGCGGAAGCACAACGCCGTCATCCTCGCGCACAATTACCAAATCGCGGAGATCCAGGACGTGGCGGACGTGGTCGGGGATTCGCTCGGGTTGTCGCAGTATGCGGCCCGGACGGACGCGGACGTGATCGTCTTCTGTGGCGTCCACTTCATGGCCGAGACGGCGAAGATCCTGAACCCGGGCAAGGTCGTCGTGTTGCCGGACCTGGACGCCGGCTGCTCGCTCGAGGAGAGCTGCCCGGCTGACAAGCTGGCCGCCTTGCAGGCTACGAACCCGAACTTCTACACCGTCACCTACATCAACTGCAGCGCGGCCGTGAAGGCGCTGAGCGACGTCATCTGCACCAGCGGCAACGCGGTGAAGATCGTCAACCACGCCCCGAAGGACCGCGACCTGCTGTTCGTGCCGGACGAAAACCTGGGCAGCTGGGTGATGGAGCAGACGGGCCGGCCGATGACGCTGTGGAAGGGTAACTGTTACGTCCACGTGGAGTGGACCCACGCCGCAATCACGCGCATCCGGCAGACCCATCCCGACGCGCCGGTGGTGGCGCATCCGGAATGTCCCAAGGCGGTCCGCATGCTCGCCGACGAAGTCTGCTCGACCGAGAAGATGGTGACGTGGTGCAAGGCAACTTCGGCCAAAAGCATCATCATCGCGACCGAGGCGGGCATGCTGCACCGGCTGAAGCGCGAGTGCCCGGACAAGATTTTCATCCCCGCGCCGACCGAGCGTTGCGCGTGCAACGAGTGCCGCTTCATGAAGCTCAACACGCTGGAGAAGCTCCATGACTGCCTGTTGAACCTGGCCCCGCGCGTCGAGTTGCCGCGGGACATCATCGAGCGGGCCCGGCGGCCGATTGAGCGGATGCTGGAGATTTCGGCCCTGCCGAACTGACCGGCGGCGGGATCAGCGCGCTTCGCAGCCGACGATGGCTTCCCAGCGCGCGCCGGCGAGCCGGTCGCGGAGTCCTTCCACGATGTCGCCGATGAGGCTCGGCCCCTCGTAGACCAGCCCAGAATAGACCTGCACCAAAGAGGCGCCGGCGAGGACCTTTTCCCAGGCATCCGCGGCGCTCGCGATGCCGCCGACGCCGATGATGGGCAGGCGTCCCTGCGTGCTCCGGAAGAGGTGGCGTATCACCTCCGTGCTCCGGCCCTTGAGCGGCTGGCCGCTGAGCCCGCCGGTTTCGCGGTAGAGGAGCGTCGCCACCGGGTCGCCGGTGGGCGGCCGCGCGATGGTCGTGTTGGTCGCGACGATGCCCGCCAATTGCCGGCCTTGGCTGACTTCCACAATCTCATCCAGGGCTTCGAAACTGAGGTCCGGCGCCACCTTGACCAGCAGCGGCTTCGGCCGGCCGCCGTGGGCCGCGGCGAGTTGCGTATTGCTCGCTTGCAAGGCGGCCAGGATTTCGTCGAGGGCCGACTTGTCCTGCAATTGGCGTAAGTTCGGCGTGTTGGGCGAACTGACGTTCACCACGAAGAAATCAGCCAGCGGCCAGAGGGCACGGAACGAATGGGCGTAGTCGTCCACCGCCTCGGCCAGCGGCGTGATCTTGGATTTGCCGAGGTTGATGCCGACCGGATGCGCCGGCCAAAGCCCGCGGGCGCGCCAGTCGGCCAGCCGTTGCGCCAGCGCGGGCGCGCCGCCGTTATTGAAACCCATGCGGTTGATGAGCCCCTCCTCCGCGATGACCCGGAACATCCGGGGCTGCGGGTTGCCGGGCTGCGCGTGCCAGGTGACGCCGCCCAGTTCGCTGAAGCCGAACCCGAGCGCCCGCCACGTCGGCACCGCGACGCCCTGCTTGTCCATGCCGGCACCGAGGCCGACCGGATTCGGGAAGCGGAGCCCCATGACGTCCACCGGCAGGTCCGCGACGTCGAAGAGGGACTGGGTGAGCTGGGTCAGCGGCGGGCAGCGCCCCACGGTGGCGAGGGCGCGCAAGGTATTGTCGTGCGCCGGCTCGGAATCCTGGAGGAACAGCAGCGGTCGCAGCACTTGACGGTAAAACCAGCTCATCGGCGGCGGCACGCTCGCAAACTGAGGGGCGGGGCGCAACGCGGGGAAGTGGCCGTGGAAGGCTGCCCGGGGTTCCGTCACGCCGAGGCGCGCAAGGGGAGCACCTTCCGGCCGAAATCGCTGCGGAGGATTTCGATGGCCCGGATCACGGCGCGCGAGTCCATTTCGTGGACTTCTACTCCCTGTCCGATGTCGCTGAGCAGCGTGATCGTCAATTCGCCGCCCAGGTGTTCGCGAAATTCCTCCAGGCCCGCCACCACAAGCAATTGGCCGTGTTCGTCCGTGTGCAGCAACTCGCTGGCGAACAGCTCGAAACCGAGCCGTTCCAGCAGGCTGAGCACCCGGGCGGCGGCGACGGGCGCGAGCAGGCCGCGCAGCCGGGCATAGGTCACGTCGAGCGCGATCCCGATGGCAACCGCCTCGCCGTGGCGTAGCCGGTATTCGGACAGTTGCTCCAGCTTATGCGCGGCCCAGTGGCCGAAATCGAGCGGGCGGGCGCTGCCCATTTCGAACGGATCGCCGCCGGTGGCGATGTGGTTGAGATGCAGTTCGGCGCTCCGGAATATGAGCCGCCGGGTCGGCTCCGGCTCAAACGCCGCCAAGGCCACCGCGTTCTGTTCAATCCAGTCGAAGAAGGCCGCGTCGCGAATGCAGGCAACCTTTACCGCCTCGACAAACCCCGCGCGTTTGTCCCGGAGACTGAGCGTGGCCAGCAGGCTGAAGTCGTTGATGACGGCAAACGGCGGCGCGAACGTGCCGACGAAGTTCTTTTTCCCGAAGGCGTTGATCCCGTTTTTCACCCCCACGCCGGAATCGTCCTGGGCCAAGGTCGTCGTCGGAATCCGGATCAGCCGGACTCCGCGATGGGCGGTTGCGGCCGCTAGGCCGACCATGTCGAGGAGCGCCCCGCCGCCGACCACGAGGACGTAGTTATGGCGGTCCACGTGATATCGGTCGATCAGCGCGTGGATCTCGGACACGCGGAAATAGGCGTTCTTGACCGCTTCACCGCCGACCATCGTGACCGGTGGGCAAACCAGTTCCAACGAGGCGGCGTGGGTGGCGAAGTAGCCGGCGATACGATCAATCAGCCCGGAATCGGCTTCGGCCAAAGCCTCGTCGACCACTACCAAGACTTTGGCGCGTCGGGCCAGCGGGCCGCCGGCGCCGGCGACCAGCACGTCATGCAAAACAGGGTTCTCGTCCCGGAAGACGCCTTCCGTGAAATGAACCTGATGCCGCCAATGCACGGTGACGGTGCGTTCGATGATGTGCATGCGTATTATTCGGACGGTGGCATTCCGACGCAGCCGGGCGAGAAATATTTGGCCGGAGATGAGCCCGCTGCCGCTTGGAGATGCGCCAATTGACCCGCTGGGGGGGGGCGAAGCCCGCGAGCTGGCTCAGCGCAGCGCGGAGAACTTGCGGATGATCGCCATCATCGCGTCGCCGTCGGGCGCGGTTTCAAGTTCCTTCAGGAACTCATCCTTGCGCAGGACCTTGGCGATGCCGGCCAGGGTGTGCAGGTGTTTCTGGAACTGGCCTTGGGGCACAAGGAACAGGGTCACGAGATGCACCGGCTGGTTGTCCAGCGCATCGAAATTCACACCGGCCTTGGAGCGGCCAAACGCGGCGACGACTTCAGTGATCAGGTCCGTGGAGGCATGGGGAATACCGATCCCGAAGCCGATGCCGGTGCTCATCGAAGTTTCCCGCTTCTTGACCACTGCGGTGACCGAATCGCGATTCTCGGGCGAGATCTTCCCGCTGGCCACGAGCACGCCGATGAGTTCGTCGATGGCGTCCCAACGGTTGGTGGCCTTCAACTCAGGCACAATCTGC
>JBIIUN010000145.1:0-10307 GCA_044339945.1 Kapaibacterium sp. (SeqCode) | reverse complement strand
CGGAGTAACGTCGGCACGCCTTCCAATGCTCCCGGACGACATTCGCAGCAGCCTGGAAAGCCTGGCCGAAGAACTGGGCTCGGCGACCGTCGCGCGGGGATTGCTCACGCTGACCCGCGATCTGCCCCTGCAAGCGGCGGAGCTGCGCAGCCGGGCCGGGCTCAAGGACCAGACGGAATTCAAGCGGCTCGCCCATAATCTCAAGGGCCGTTGCGGCATGCTGCGCCTGCAAACCCTGCGGGAAACCGCCTACGCCTTGGAACTGGCCAGCCAAGATCCCACGGCCGCTCGCCGACTTGAATTGCTCGCCGAATTGGAGCAGAAGGGCCAAGCCCTGACTCCGGGTTTGCAGCGGCTGCAAGCCGACCTGAGCGCACGGGTGGAATAGTCGCGGTCCTCGGCCGGCTTTGATCGGCCCAATGTTTCCCGCCGCCTTGACAGTTGCCACGCACGCTCATTGTCGCGCTGCATTCCCCAACGTTTCACAGTCACTCTTGGAAGGCGTTTTCTTGGGAAAACAGGCCTTTTTCGCGGGAAAATCGGGCGGCTGACAAGGAAACTCCGAACGATTCGGCAATTCTCGCGGACAACTTTAGCCGGCGACCGGTTTCGATTGGCCCGGCTCAAGGGCGATGAGAACTCCATTTTCTCGAAAACAGGCCTGAAAGTTAGAATTCCGGAAGATTTCATGGCCGTTTCGGACACTTACTTTTGGGTAGCTTGTCGGGTGTCATAACCACGGTTGGCAACTGGTTGGAGGGGCGATCCGCGGGAAGGGTGCAATCACTATGAAGACCAAGGATTCGGTCAAGACCACCAAGGACTGGTTTGGACCTCTCACCACCGCACTCGCGCTCACTACCTACGCCACCTCCGCCCAGACGCCGTTGGACACGGCCTTGGAAGTTCAGGTGACGGCGGCAACCACCACGCCGGTCATTTCCTTGAACTGGCCGGCGATCACGGGCCGGCGTGATCCGGTCAATATCACGCGGACCGAGCTCACCGCGGCCGGCCGGGGCTCTACCCGGAGTTTTACCCTGGCCACGAATGCCACGTTCCTGGCCGACACGAACGCGGTGACTGGCGCACGTTATGAATACTTGGTCAGCCAGCGGCACTTCAACAGCGCCGGGACTCCCATCACCCGGAAGGTGTTGGTCGCCGCGGGCTCCGAGCTGCCGGCGGTTGAGAACCGTGGCCGGGTCCTGATGCTGGTCGACTCCACCATGGCGTCGTCGCTGACCAATGAGCTGGCCACCTATGCCGACGACCTCGCCCGCGAAGGCTGGAGCGTGGTTCGCCGGGATGTCGCCCGGATGGCGGTGTCCCCCGACGACACCTCCGCGGCCGCCGCGACCGCCCGCATCGCCGAATTGGCCGCCGTGCGCGGCGAGGTGGTCGGCTTCTACAACGCCGCCCCGACGAATAGCCGGGCGGTGGTGTTGATCGGCCGGATCCCAGTTCCCTACAGCGGCCGGGTCATGCCCGATGGCCATACCGATCACCGCGGAGCTTGGCCGGCCGACATCTATTTTGCGGACGTAAACGGAAACTGGACCGACTCTTCCCTGAACTGGGCCGTGGGTGGCCGCCTCAACAACGTCCCGGGCGACGGCAAGCTGGACCAAAGCCAGGCTCCGTCGGCCTTGGAACTGGAAGTGGGCCGCATTGATTTCGCCGGTTTGCCCAGCCAGCCGAAGTCGGAGGTCGAACTCCTGCGCCAGTATCTCGTCCGGAACCACGCGTATCGGAACGGGTTGGCCCCTTTTGACCAACTGCGGCGCGAAGTGCTGGTGGATGACAACTTCGGCTACTTCGGCGGCGAGGCATTCGCCGCGGTCGGCTGGAACATCGGGACTACGGTCGTGGGCCGAGGCAACGCGCGCACCGGCAAATGGTTTACCGATTTGGCTGCCGAGCCCGTGCTTTTCGCCTATGGCTGCGGCGGGGGCGGCTACACCGCGGCGACCGGGATCGGCAGCTCCGGCGATTTCGCTACCCGGCCCAACCGGTCGGTGTTCAACGCCCTGTTTGGCAGCTATTTTGGCGATTGGAACGTGGGTGATGCATTCCTCCGCTCAAGCCTCGCCGGCCCGGCCACGTCGACCGGTCTCGCTTCCTTTTGGGTCAACCGGCCGGACTGGGACTTCAGCGGCACCTCGCTCGGCGCCACCATCGGTTCAACCCTCCGCTACAGTTCCGACCGCAGCATCCACCGCGCGGTGCTGGGTGATCCCACCCTCCGCGTCCAACATCGCCCCGCGGTCACCGGCCTGCAGGCTGCGGCGGCCGAAGACGGCCTGCTGCTGACTTGGAACACCCTCGGACTGGGTGAGATCGGCTATCACGTCTACCGGACCGATTCAGCCGGCGTCACCACCCGCCTCACCGGGCAACCCGTTTCCAGCGCCGCGCCCGCAGGCAGCCCGATCAGCGTTGCGCGTTACCTGAACTCCGGCGTCGCCGCCGGGACCCAATTCACCCTGACGGTGCGACCGGTCTTCCGGGAGACGTCCCTCGGCGGCACCTATTACGACCTGGGATTGGCCAATTCCTTGGCTGCGACCCAACCTGCCGCCCCGATCGCGGTGCAATCCGTGAGAAGCCGCCGGAGCAATCCCGCAAGGACCGTGGATGCGATGCTGGATGGTTCGAAAGCGGAAACCAGAATGGCGGACGGCAACCTTCAGGTGATTGTCCAATTCAACCGGAGCGTCACGACGTGCAACGTGAGCGTAACCGGAACCGCAAACATCGTGTCGCAGTCGTTGTCCGGAAACGAACTGACGGTGCGTCTCAGCCAAGTTGCCAATCGTCAGTCACTGCGCCTGAACCTGGGCGGGGTCGTGGGGCAGGGATCGGCAACCGAACAATCCTTCTCCCTGCCGGTGCGCGTGTTGTTGGGCGACTTGGACCAGAGCGGCTTGGTTGACGCCAGGGATGTGAATCGCATGGTCAACGCGATCAACTCGGCGATGCGGGACGCCAATGTGACCGACTGGTCACCCGACCTTAATTCAGACGGCAAGATCAACACCGGCGACCTCATGGTGATCCTGCGGAACCGCGGTCAGCGGCTCAACTGAGCGGCGATGAAACCAACAGGCACTCCAACCTCCAAGCATCGCTGCCATGTCACACCATATCTCGCTCCCGCTGTCGAACAGCCTCGCGGTTCTGCCGCCGACTGCTAGCCTCCGCTCCGCCGCCCCCGTCGGTTCCGCCGCCGGCCAGTCGGTTTCGCACCTCATGCCCCAGTCGTTTCACGCCACCGACCTGACCACGCTGCTGATTGCGGCGCTGGGACGCCTGAAGGCGTCCTTGGGCGGACGCGTGACGTTCGAACTGGATGTCGAACCGGAATTGCCCCGCGTCGGGATGGAAGCCGCAACCGTCGAGGACATCCTCGTCAAGGTGGCCGCCTCCCTGACCCGGCTGACCCCGGATCGTCCCACAGTGCTGACCTTGGGCTTGGGCCTGCGCGAATTCGATGCCGCCGCCCTCGCCGACAACCGCACTGCCCGCGCCCTGGCGCCCGGGCTTTATCTCACGCTCCAAGTGTCCAGCCGGCCGGATGTTCAGTCGTCCGAGGCGCCCGTAACCAGTCCTGACTTGGCCCACGCCTTGCCCGGCTTGGAGGTTCACGGCGCGGGTTTGCTCGTTACACCCACGCCGTCCGGCCTAGCGGTGCGGATGCTTTTCCCGCCGCTCGCCAAGGACGCGGAGCCGATTCCTTGCGGCGCTGCCCAATGGTCCCCGGACAGTCGTCGGGTGCTATTGGCCGACGATGACGAAGCGGTCCGACTGATCGCCGCCCGTGTGCTGCAGTTGCTGAAGTTTGAAGTAACGGTCGCCGTTGACGGCGAGGACGCCCTGCGGGTCTTTGAAAGTTCCCCGGTGCCGTTCCGAGCGGTGATGCTCGACATCGCCATGCCCAATCTCGACGGCATCAGCGCGGCCCAGGAGATCCGGAAGATCTGTCCGACCCAGCCGATCCTGTTCATCTCCGGCGACGCTTCGGAAGAGGTTGTCCGCCGGCTGCCGGCCGGACTCACCGCCGGAGTCATCCAGAAGCCGTTCTCCGCCGCCGGCATCCGCACCACCCTGGAGCAGTGCGTGGTGAACCAGGTGAACTGAAGTCGAATTCGCAGCGCGGCCTGGGTTCCCGGACGAAACCAATCGCCGGCTGGCCGCGCGCCCGGCGGGATGGTCAGGTGGCATCGCCAGTCTCAATGTCGGCATCGGAATTACCTGCGTTGTCAGTCTAGTCCGGTCAACGCAACGTGGTTGCGAACTGGAATTGTCCGACCATGATAACGCTGCTCTTTCTCCTGCTCGTCGGTGTGGTCAGTTGGTGGCTAACCCGGGAACGTTCCCTGGCCCGGGCAATCGACGAACTGCGCTGGCGTCAGGCCCGCACCGAAGCGGACCTCGCTACCCTGCGGCACAATCTTCAGGCGAAGTCGGATACGCCTGAGCAACCCGCCGACGTCAGGCCGCCGGTTGCGGCGACGACCGCTTCTCCTCCCGTCGTTGTTGTTCCGCCCCCGCCGACTCGGACTCCGCCGCCGCTTCCCCCGGTCCCGGCCGCCAACCACGAATCGGCTCCCAGCAGGCCGGCAATTCCCTCGGTCCCGAGCCAACCCTCGCTACGCCCCCCGCCTTCGCCCGTCGTCGCGCCGGAACCGGCGTTTAACTGGGAACAATTCGTCGGGGTCAAGTTGGTCGCCTGGTTGGCCGGCCTGGCGCTGTTCCTCGCGGCCGCGTTCGGGCTCAAATACTCCTTCGAGCAAAACCTGATCCCGCCGGCCGTGCGCGCGGGGGCAGGATTTGTCCTCGGGGCGGGGCTGCTGGTCGCCGGGGTCGTGTTGCGACGGCGCGAATATGCGGTCACGGCCCAGACCTTGGCCGCGACCGGTGTGGTGATCCTCTATGCCGTCACGTTCGCGTGCCGCAGCCTGTTCCACTTCGAGGCCTTCGGTCCGGGGCTGACGTTCGCAGTGATGACGTTGGTCACCGCGGTCGCGTTCGGGCTGGCAGTGCGCATGGACGCCCAGGTCGTGGCCGTGTTGGGCATGCTGGGTGGGTTCCTGACGCCGGTGCTGGTGTCCACCGGAGAGAACAATCCGGTCGGCCTGTTCGGATACCTCGCCATCCTCGACCTCGGCCTGCTGGCGGTCGCATGGCGCAAGCGTTGGGATTACCTGTCGCTCGCGGCGGCCCTCGGCACCGCGGCGATGCAGTTCGGCTGGTTCCTCAAGTTCTACTCGCCGGACCAAGTCGGCGTGCTCCAAGTCGTGTTGCCGGGATTCATTGCCGTGTTTGGCGCTGCCTTTGCGGTTTCCGTGAAGTGGGACTGGGCCAACCCATTCCTCACTTTCGCCGCCGCCCTCCTGCCGATGGTTACCCTCGGCGTGGGCTTTGAACTGGTGACCGCACGCGAACTGGCCGCGCTGCCGGGCCGGGTGTTCTGGATCATTTTCGCCGCGGACGTCGCGCTCCTCTCGATGGTGTTTTTCAAGCCGTCCCTGCGGGCTTTGGAAAGCGTGGGCGGCGGCGCGCTGTTCCTGCTGCTGGGCGTGTGGAATGCATTCCAGTTGGACTCGCCCCGGCTGCCCTGGGCTTTGGGTCTCACCGTCGGTTTTGCGCTGTTGCACACGGCCTTCCCGCTCGCGCTCCGGCGGCTCCGGCCCGCCGAGCTGGCCCCCGCGTCCGTCTGGGCGCAGTTCTTCCCCGCATTGGCGCTGATGCTGGTGCTGATCCCGCTGCTGAAGTCGCTGCCCGTGGGGCCGCTGTTCTGGGTCACGATCGTGTTGGTGGACGGGCTGGCGATTGTGCTGGCGCTGCTTTCCGGGGCGTTGCTGGGACTGATCGCCGTGGTGGTGCTCACGTTCGCGTTGGCCGGGGTCTGGTTAAACTTCGGCGTCCATGAAATCGCGGACACGGCGGAATCCCTGTTGGTCATCGGCGGCTTCGGGGTTTTCCTGGCCGCCGCCGGAGCCTTTGTTTCCCGCCGATTGGGGCTCAAATCCGCCACCTCCGAGGGCGATCCCCGGTTGCGCGCCGCCGCGCCGGTGTTGTCGGCAACGCTGCCGTTCCTGCTGCTGATCCTGCTGGGGCAACGCCTGCATCCGGCCAACCCCTCCGCCATCTTCGCCGTCGCTGCCGGGCTCGGGGCGGTGCTGCTGGCGCTGGTGCGCTGGACGGGTTTCACCTCGTTGCTGCTGGCCGGCCTCGGCGCCGTCGGTCTGCTGCAATGGTCCTGGCTCGCGTCGTCGTTCCGGCCCGCGGACGGCGTGACGGTGCCGCTGCTGTGGCTGGTTTTGTTCGCGGGGATGTTCACCGGCTTTCCGTTCCTGTTCCAAAGCCGGTTGCAGGGACGGCGCATTCCCTGGGCCGTCTCTGCCCTCGCCGGAGTCGTCCATTTCCCGCTGGCTTACAGCCTGGTGAAACAGGCGCTGCCGTCCGTGCCGCTGGGCTTGGTGCCGGCCATCTTCGCGCTCCCGCCCTTCGCGGCCTTGGCCTGGCTGGCCCGTTCCTTGCCCAAGGAATCGTCGCCCCGATTGGCGCACCTCGCGTGGTTTGGCGGCGTCGGTTTCCTGTTCGTGACGCTGATCTTCCCGGTCCAGTTTGAGCGCCAGTGGATCACGCTCGGCTGGGCGTTTGAGGGCGTGGCGTTGTGCTGGCTGTTCCATCGCCTGCCGCATCCGGGGCTGCGCGCGACCGGCGTCGGCTTGCTGGTGGCCGCGTTTGTCCGACTCGCCCTGAACCCGGCGGTGCTCAGCTACCATCCGCCTTCCGGCACGCCGATCCTGAACTGGTATCTTTACGCCTATGGGCTGGTGAGCGGCGCCCTCTTCGCCGGGGCCTACCTGCTGGCGCCGCCCCGCGAACGCGTGTTCGGCAGCAACGTCCAACCCGTTCTCTACACGCTCGGAACGATTCTGGCCTTCCTGTTGGTCAACGTGGAGATCGCCGACTACTTCGCCACCGGCACCACGCTGACCTTCGAGTTTTCCGGGAACTTCGCCCGGGACTTGGCCTATACCATTGCGTGGGCACTGTTCGCGTTGGGCCTGATCGTCGTCGGGGTTGCGAAGCGGGTCCGCGCCGTGCGTTACGCGGGCCTCGGGTTGCTGGGCGTGGTCGTGCTCAAGCTGTTCCTGCACGACCTCGCGAACCTCAACCAACTCTACCGCATCATCGCCTTCGCCGGGGTGGCGGTCATCGCGCTGGCGGCCTCGGTCCTGTATCAGCGGTTTCTGGCAGGAAACGGAGCCAAACCAGCCGGAGACTAGGTTGTGGTCGTCCTGAAAATGATTTCAGCCGACCCGGCGCCGAAGTGTCCGCCAAACCAGCGGCAAGCTCAGCAGGGCGGCGGCCGCGGCGGTTCCGGCCTCCGGGACGGCGACGGCCTCGAGGTTGACCGCGTCAATGATGCCGGGATTCCCGATGCGCGACGCAAAGGTCACGGTGGTGGTCGCCGGATCGCTTGGGCCGGGCAGGGTGAAGTCGAGAGTGCGGAGGATCCAGTCGCCGGCACCGCCGTTACTGACGTTGCCCGAGTCAAAGGACTGGGACACGGAGAACGCGCCCGAACTGACCGTGACTTGGACCCAGCCGGAGCCGTTTTCCCACTGATTCGGGAAGTCCGTCTGCGCAAACGTCAGCCGATACGCCAGTCCGCCCGTGAGCCCGACCGTCTGGGAGATGGCTCCGGCGTAGAGCGGATAGGAATCCGAGATGTAGAGGTATTGCCCCCCGTCGTAGGCGGTGTTCCAAGTGTTGTTGCCGGCGTCGAGGTAGCCGGTGCCCATCAGGTCCACATGGTAGTTCCCCGTGGCGTTCCATGCGCCGAGCGTGGCAGGCACGGCCGGGTTGATGTAGCGAAGCCGCGGGTTCGCATTCGAGAACACGTCCGGGATGGCGGGCGTCCGCGGTTCAAAGCTGCCATCGAGCAGCAGATTGCCGTGGACGGCGATGGGAACCAACAAACTGGCGGCGAGTGCGATCTTCATGCGGGTCATTCCTCCTTTGCGGCCGCGCAGCAAGCCTTCGGTCCGCCTCGCCGTCAAGCTGACGGACGAAGCCCAAACAAATTAGGGTGCATCTGGACACCGTGTGCGGACGGGCGCCGCGAAAGTGCTGGCGGCTTCCAGCCGGGAGTTCCAAACGGCTCGCACGGTGATCGCGAGGGAAGGGCTGCCGGCGGTCATCCGCGCCCGCCGCAGGCTTCGGCCGGAGGCCGACAAGGGCACGCCTTGGAATTCGGCACTGTCTCGTCCGTAGGGCGTGGCCACCTCGAGGTTCCGCCGGCTGGAAGCCGGCGGCACGTTGGACTGGCACCCGCTTGAGGCGGCATACGATGAAAAGATACGCCCAACAAGTTATCGCCAGTTCAAGATACTTTCGGGCGTTCCTCGATCCAGTCTGGCCAGAGGCGACAATCAGACGCTCGTCGCGGTCGGATGCACGTAGGGCGCGCGATATGGCCGGGCGAGCAGCGCATTGGCTTCGGCATCGCCGACCACTTCGTGTTTCACCGGGTCCCACTTGAGCGTGCGGCCGAGCTGCATCGAGAGATTGGCCAGGATGCACGAGGCGCTGGAGATGTGGCCCTGCTCGATGTCGGCGACCGGCTTCGCACGGGTCTCAATGCAGTCGAGCAGGTTCTTCATGTGGCCGCGGATGGCCGGCGCAACGTGTTTCTCGAGATCCTTCTCCACGTTGTCCTCGGGATACTTGTCCAGCTCCATGACCTGGTCCTTGTGGATGACCGGCCCGCCGTCGCGCGGGATGAAGTCGTAGCGGAACACGCTGCACTTCAGCGTGCCCTTTTCGCCGTGGATGATGCCGGCCCACGGATAATCGGGATCGGGCATCTGGCCCCAGGTGCGGTGGTTCCAGGTGACCTGGAACTGATCGAAGTCGAACGTCGCCGTCTGCGTGTCGCTGATGTTTGCGCGGCCCTTCTTGTCGTTGAGGATGCCACCCCAGGACGTGATGGATTTGGGCCAGCCGAGGCCGAGGAGCCAGCGGGTCATGTCGAGCATGTGGACACACATGTCGCCGACGATGCCGTTGCCGTATTCCATGTAGGCCCGCCAACCGCGGGGATGGACGATCTTGTTGAAGGGCATCATCGGTGCGGGCCCGACCCAGTTCTCGTAATCGAGCCACTCGGGCGGCGCGGTGTCGGGCGCGGACTGGAGCGTGTCGCGGTTGCGCATGTGCCAGTAGCAGTTCACGTCCACGCTGATGATCTTGCCGAGCCGGCCGGAGTCGACGAACTCGCGCTTGGCCTCGATGAGGTGTGGCGTGCTCCGGCGCTGCGTGCCGATCTGCACGACGCGGCCGTATTTCCGGGCGGCGGCCAGCATCGCGTGACTCTCGACGACGTCCACGCCGGTCGGTTTCTGGCAGTAAAGATCGGCGCCGGCCTTGCACGCCTCGATCATTGGCAGTGCGTGCCAGTGGTCCGGGGTGGCGATGAGCACGATGTCGAGGTCCTTCTCCGCGAGCATCTTCCGGTAGTCGCCGTAGGTGCGGGGGCGCTTGCCGGACTTGTTCTTCTGCTTGCAGGTGTCGGCACAGTCATCCAGCAGACGTTTGTCCACGTCGCACAGCGAGACGACCTCGATAGGTGCAACCTGATACAGGCGGAACAGGTCGCTTTTGCCATACCAGCCGGTGCCGATGAGGCCGACGCGCTTGGGCTTCGGCTCGGCGGCGAAGGTGGTGGGGACGTAGGTGGCGGCGGCGCTGAACGCGAGCGCGGCGGAGCCCTGCTGGAGGAAATCGCGGCGAGTCATGCGCAGGAATTAGACTGGGCAATGCGCGGATACAAGCCTGCGAGAGGAATCCTCCCGCGTGCCGGGGAATCAATGCGCCAGCTTGTGGTCCACCAGCACCTCCAGGTCGAGCCGCACCGGCTTGCCCAATTCCTCCTTCAGGCGGCGGCGGGCGAACTGCCGGATCTGCTTGATGCGGGCACCGCCCTGGCCGATGAGCATCGCCTTGTAGCGCTCGTTGGAGGCGATGATCGTGGCGTTGATCTCAAACTCGGGCAGCCCGAGGGGGTCCTTCACCTCCTTGAACGAATCGAGTTCGACCATGGTGCGATAAGGAATTTCGTCGCCCATCTGGAGGTAGATCTGCTCCCGGATCAGTTCACCGATCTGGAACTCGCGGGTCGTGTTGGTGGTGTCCGTTTCCCCGTAGAGCGGCGGGCCGAACGGCAGCCGTTGCAGGATGATTTCCACCAACGCGTCCAGCCCCTGCTTCATCAGGCCGGAAACCTCCGC
>JBIIUN010000497.1:0-3556 GCA_044339945.1 Kapaibacterium sp. (SeqCode) | reverse complement strand
CGTCACCCCGGAAGCGAAGATCTATTCCGAGGACGTCGACATGGTCACGCTCCCCGGCGTCGAGGGCGAAATGGGCATCTATCCGATGCACATCCCGCTCATGACCCAGGTGGCGGCCGGGGAGATTGTTGCCCGTCGCGCCGGCCAGGACTTCTTCCTCGCCGTCGGCGAAGGGTTCGTCGAAATCACCGGCGAACGCGTGGCCGTCCTCACGGACATGGCCATCAAGGCCGACGACATTGATGAGACGAAGGCCGAGGAGGCCCGCAAGCGCGCCGAGGCCCGCCTGTCCGAGAAGCTGTCCGAGGAAGAGACCGCAACCGTCCAGGCCGCGTTGCTCAATTCGCTCACGCAGCTGAATGTGAAGCGTCGGCATCGCTCCTAGTTCGGCGATTCCGTCTGGCAAACAAGAAACCCCGGTCCTTGTGGGACCGGGGTTCTTTTTTGCGGACTACTGCGCTACTTCCCCGAACCTGAACAGAAGAGGAATGGCCCGCTGGTGCTTCTGGCAAGCTGCCAGCGGGCCGCCGCACGTTGACGCCCCGACCGACACCGACAACCTCGACCCCCATCGAGGTCCGGTATCGGGCTCCCCCCACGGGACGGGCGCCACGTGGGCTTCAATTGACGATGCGCGGAGTGATGAGCATGACGAGTTCGCGCTTCTGGGCCGCGTCGAAGCGGCCCGTAAAGAGTTTCCCGAGGAGCGGGATGTCGCCGGCGACCGGGACTTTCCGGCGGGTGTTGGCCTGCGACGTCTGGATGAGGCCGCCCATCACGATGGTCGAGCCGTCCCGGACGCGGATCAGCGTCGATGCCTGCTTGATGTCGAGCACCGGGGCGGTGGTGGCCCCGCTGGGCGACTTGCGCACTTCCAGCAGGCTGGTGAGCACCGGGGAGATGTCCAATGTCACCCAGTCGTCAAAGGACACCTGAGGTGTGATCGCCAAGATCGTTCCCACGGTGATGCTTTGCACTTGGTCCTGACTCAGTGTGGTCAGTCCTTGGTTAGCCCCGGTGCTGCCCGGGAGGATGGTTTGGGTATTCGCGAAGAACGGCGTTTCGGTGCCCACCTTGATGAGTGCCGTCTGGTTGTTCATCGTGCGAATGCGCGGTTTCGAGATCACCTGCACTTCACCCATCTCCTGAAGGGCCTCGACCATGACCTTGGTGTTCTGGTTCTGGAACACCATGGTGAAGGAGTCGGGCTTCATGTCGAAGCCGCCTGCGGGAGTGGTGGGAATCACGGCACCGCCGACTCCCAAGCCGGAGCCATACATCTTGGCGACCTGATTCCAGTCGATGCCGAATTGGAACTGGTCGCTCAAGGTCACGTCATAAAGCCGCGCCTCAATGTCCACCTGGCGATGGATCGTTTTGTCCAGGCTCTTGATGTAATGCTCGATCCGCTTGAGGGCCGAAGGCCGATCGGTGACTTGGATGATTCCGGAAGTCATGTTGACGGCCAGACCATCCTTGCCCCGCGGGGAAACCAGCTTCTCGAGCTCGCCCTGGAGCTCCGACCAGAAGTTCACCGGGTTCTGGGCGGTCAGGTTGACGGACGAACCGCCGCTGCCTCCTCCTCCGCCGGCGCCGCCGCCGGCCCCACCACCACCGCCACCGCCGCCGCCGCCGCCACCGCCACCGCCGGCCCCGCCGCCGCCGCCGCCGCTCATGCCGCTGGCGAGATTGGCGGAACTGTTGCCGGTGCCGGTCCGGTTCATCCGCAGGTAATCGATCTGGAACGTCCGGGTCTCGGCCGCCCGCACGCGGATCAGGCCTTGGTCGAGGGTCCAGGAGTAGTCATTCGCCTCCAGCAGGGCGCGCATGATGGATTCCAGGGGCAGATCCCGGACATCCAAGGTCACGCTGCCCGTCACGTCGTTGTCCGGGACGATGTTGAGCCCGTTGGCCTGGGCGAAAAGTGCGAGCGCCGACTTCAGTTCCAGTTCCGCGGCCTTGAAGGTGTAAAGCTTCTTGTCGGCGGCGGCCTCCGTTCCCGGGAGGACGCCGGAATTGGCCGTCGGGGCGACCAAGGCAGACGGCGCGAGGACGGGCGGGGTGTTCGTTGCCGCCGGGTCCTTGGCGCGTTCCACGCTGCGGTCCCAGTCGTTTTCCTTCAGGCGGGTGCGAAACTCGGCCTGCCGATCGGGGCCGTGTTCCCGTTCCCAGGGGGACACGTTTCTCTTGGGGTCCGAGGTGGAGGCGCAGCCGGCGGCGAAGCCGGCCAAGGCCGCGGTGATGGCCAACTGCCAGAGTTGGCGTGCCCGGTTAGGGCGGGTGTGGGGGTGCTGTTTCATGGTTACTGATGTGTGTGGGGTGTTGGACTCGTGGGGGGAGCTCAACCGCCGGGTTCGACCGTCTTGCGGCGATCCGCTTCGACCGCCCGGGCGGCGGCCGCGGCGACGCGGTTGGTGTGGGTAAACTGGGTGAAGGCGGGAAACTCGGCCCGGGCGATGCCGTTCGCCGCGCTGCGCAGGAAGACGGCGCCGCTCTCGATGCGTTCGACGGTGTAGTCGAAGGCCTGGTCGCCTTCGCGGACCATCCGACCGTTGATCACCGCCAACTGCTGGCCGGACTGCCGCCAGATGGCGCTGACGTTGAGCGCGACCGCCTTCTTCGGCGTGGTCTTCACGGTGGCGACGCTGGCGAAGAGCGCGAACGGATCCCGCTCCGGCGCGTCGACCCAGCGGGTGACGCGGGAGCGCGCCACCTCGCGCTTGATGGTCGGCGGCCCCAGCGGCTTTTCCGGGGCGAGCACCGCCGCGGGGGCGGCGGCGGCGGCAGGGGCGGGAGCCCCGCCGATGACCGTCATCGGCCGGCTTTCGACCGGCCCGCTGGCGACGGGTTTGCGGGTCCCGGCCCAACGTGGGCCGAGGGCCCGGCGCAGGTCCTTGCGGAGGCTGAAGAAAACCGTTCCGAGGGCGACCACGACGAGGCCCGCGACGACGAAGCGATTGCGCAGGAGCTTTTTCATGCCTTGGGAGCGACGCCCCAGAGGTTGAGGTTGAACACGGCCTTGGCGGCGGCGCCGTTGCGGCCGGAGATGGTCAGCTTGAGCAAGTCGGCCCGCTTCGGGTGGTTGGCCATGAAGTGGTTGAACTCCAGCAGGCGATGGTAGGCATTGCGGCTCGCCTGGATGCCGACCGCGGGCTTCACCTCGATCGTTACCGGGATCAGCGTGAGGCTTTCCGAGGCCACCGATTTGTTCTCGGCGTCACCGAAGCGTGGGTTGAAGTCGAGGGCCAGCGAGATGGCCTTGTCCCGGAGCTCCTCCAGCCAGGAAACCACGGCGTCCTGGCCCGCGAAGTGGCGGTCCATGACGGCGGAATAGCGTTCCAGGACGTTCTCCTTCGAAAGCGTCTTCTG
Organism: Kapaibacterium sp. (SeqCode); assembly: GCA_044339945.1. Classification (GTDB taxonomy): domain Bacteria; phylum Verrucomicrobiota; class Verrucomicrobiia; order Limisphaerales; family UBA9464; genus CAIWAH01. The sequence continues at coordinate 187 of JBIIUN010000497.1, read as the reverse complement.
GCGCATCTCCATTTCCTCGATCTGCTGGGTGAGCTTCGTGGTGCGTGTGGTCAGCTCCTCCGACTCGCGGATCACGGGCTGGATCTTGTCGAGCGACCACCAGAGCAGGCCGGTGCTGACGACGAACGGCAGCACGAACACGAGCCGGGGGAGGACCTTGCGCTTGAAGGTCGAGTGTCCGGGCCGG
>JBIIUN010000083.1:0-13159 GCA_044339945.1 Kapaibacterium sp. (SeqCode) | reverse complement strand
CGGAGCTCCGCCGGCAACGCGAGCGGCGCCGCCACGGCCTGAAGCACCAGCAGCAGGGCGACCAGGGCGCCGAGCAGGAGCGAGCGGGAGATGGCGGGCAGGGAAGGGCGCATGTTCAGCGGCGTAGGTTGTTGCTGATCTGCATCATCTCGTCCGAGGCCTGCACGGCCTTGGAGTTCACCTCGTAGGCGCGTTGGGCCACGATGAGGTTCACCATTTCCTCGACCACCTTGACGTTGGACATTTCGAGGTAGCCTTGGCGCAGGCTGCCGAAGCCATTCTCGCCGGCGTTGCCGAGTTCGGCGGCGCCCGAGGCTTCGGATTCGCGGTAAAGGTTCCCGCCCAGGCTTTCGAGGCCGGATGGATTCACGAAGCGGGCGATCTGCACCCGGAAGGTCTGCTGGCCGCCGGCGCCCTTGGTCGTCACGGTGCCGTCCGGCGCGATGGAAATTTCGGTGGTGCCCGGCGGAATCGGCTGGAAGCCCTGGAGCGGCAGGCCGTCGTTGGTCGTGAGCTGGCCCACGTCGTTCGTTTTCCAGGCCCCGTCGCGGGTGAAGGCGCGGGAGCCGTCCGCCATCTGGACCTCGAAGAAGCCGTCTCCCTGGATCGCGACGTCGAGCCGCTCGCCGGTCTGCGTGAGTTCGCCCGTGGTGAAGATCTTTGACGTCGCCGCCAGCCGGGAACCGTGGCCGACCTGGAGGCCGGTGGGCAGCCGGTTGCCCGCGCCCTGGTCCGCGCCCGCGCTGCGGGCGTTCTGGTAGAGCAGGTCCTGGAACTCGACCTTGTTCTTCTTGTAGCCGGTGGTGCTGACGTTCGCGAGGTTGTTGGCGATGACGTCGAGGTTCGTCTGCTGGCTCTGCATGCCGGCAGCGGAGGAGTAAAGGGCCCGGAGCATGGTCAGTTCGGGTTGCCGAGTTCGCTGATTGCACGGCCCATCCGCTCGTCATTGAGCTGGACGATCCGCTGGTTGGTCTCGAAGCCGCGCATGGCCGTGATCAGGTTGGCCATTTCGGCGACGGAAGACGTGTTGGCTCCTTCCAGAAATCCATGCCGGACCGCGGGCGTCCGAAGTTCCTCGGGCATCAGGCCCGGGCTGTTGGCGACAAAATAGCCGCCGGTGACGGGCGTGAGCTGCTGCGGCTGGTTGAAATCCACGACCTTGAGCTGCCCCTTGTTGTCGGCTCCCTGCGAGACTTCGCCTTCCGGGGAGATGGACACCGGGGCGGAGGAATTGCGGTCGAACTGGATGGGGCCGGAACTGCCCATCACGAGGTAACCCTGCTTGGTGACCAACTGCCCCTGGGCATTGGTCTGGAACGACCCGTCCCGCGTATAGCCCCTGGAACCGTCGGCCATCTGCACCTCGAAGAACCCGGGGCCCTCAATCGCCACGTCGTAAGGCCCAGCGCTGCGGTTCAACTGGCCCCGCTCGAAGCTGGTCGAGTTGGTCGCCTTGGGCAGGGACCAATGCTGCTGCGAAGGCTCGTTCCGCATGACGCCGGCGGCGACGGCGGAGAAGGACACCTGCTGGCGCCGGAAACCGGGCACCGAACTGGCGGACAGGTTCTCGGAAATGACCTCCTGCCATCGCGCATTGGCGTTCATGGCGGCGGCGGCATTGACGAGACTGACATTCATCGTGAACGCCTCTCAGCAGCGGATGTGCCATGCGGTCAAACTGGCCCGTTTCCCCGGATTTCCGCCCGCCATCCCCGGTCAGGCGGCAAAAGCTGCCCGGCTTGAAACCCCGTTAGCGCATGATTTGCCGGGCGGGAAGATGACCGGGGCCCGGCAGGAAAAACCCCGTCCCGGCGAGCAGGGCGCCGGGACGGGGTGGCTGGAAACTGAGGGGCGAAGCAGCTCTCTTGGCCCGAAGATGAGGCTAGAACTGCCGGTCGGTCACCGCGCCTTCGCTGGCGCTGCTGACCAACGCGGCATACTTCGCGAGCACGCCGCGGCGGTAGTTAGGCTTCGGCTGCTTCCATTTGCGGAGGCGGGCGTCCAGTTCCTTGGCGGGAATCCCGAGCGTGATGGCGCGCTTCTCGGCGTCGATGGTGATCGGGTCGCCGTTCTTGACGACCGCAATCGGGCCGCCGTCAAATGCCTCGGGCGTGACGTGGCCGATCACGAAACCGTGCGAGCCGCCGCTGAAACGGCCGTCGGTGATCAGCGCGACGTCCTTGCCGAGGCCCTTGCCCATGATGGCGCTGGTGGGCGAGAGCATCTCGCGCATGCCGGGGCCGCCCTTGGGGCCTTCGCCGCGCACGATGACGACGTGGCCGGCCTTCACCTTACCGTTGAGGATGCCCTGCAAGGCGTCCTCCTCGCGCTCGAACACGATGGCCTTGCCGCTGAAGTGGAGGCCTTCCTTGCCGGAAATCTTCCCGAGTCCGCCACCCGGGCAAAGATTGCCGCGGAACACGACGAGGTGGCTGCTGGCCTTGATGGGGTTGTCGAAGCCACGGATGATGTCCTGGCCCTTGGGATACTTCGGCGCATTCTTCAGGTTCTCGCGCATCGTCTTGCCGGTGACGGTCATCACGTCGCCGTGCAGCAGTCCCTCGTCGAGGAGCATCTTCATCAGCGGCACGGTGCCGCCGATCTCGACGAGCCGGGCCATGACGTATTTGCCGGAGGGCTTGAGGTCCGCCAGCACGGGCACCCGTTTGCCGATGCGGGTCCAGTCGTCGATGGAGAGCTTCACGCCCGCGCAGTGGGCCATGGCGATGAGGTGCATGACCGCGTTGGTCGAACCGCCGAGCGCGATGACCAGCGTCATGGCGTTCTCGAACGCCTCCTTGGTCATGATGTCCCGGGGCTTGATGCCGCGCTGGATCAGGTTGAGGACGGCGGCTCCGGCGGTCTCACAGTCGACGGTCTTCTCCTTCGACACGGCGGCCTGGGCGGACGAATTCGGCAGGCTCATGCCGAGCGCCTCGATCGCGCTGGCCATGGTGTTGGCCGTATACATGCCACCGCACGAGCCGGCGCCGGGAATCGCCACTTCGGCCACGCGTTCCACGTCCTCCGCGGAGCAGGCGCCGGCGGCGTTCTTGCCGACGGCCTCGAAGATGTTCACGAGGTCCACGTCCTTGCCGTCGAGTTCGCCGGGCAGAATCGTGCCGCCATAGACGAACAGGGAAGGGCGGTTCAACCGGCCCATCGCCATGATGCAGCCGGGCATGTTCTTGTCGCAGCCGCCCACCGCCACGAACCCGTCGAAGCCCTGGCAGCCGACGACGGTCTCGATCGAGTCGGCGATCACCTCGCGCGACACGAGGGAATACTTCATGCCCTCCGTGCCCATCGAGATGCCGTCGGAGATGGTGATGGTGTTGAAGACGACCGCCTTGCCGCCGGCCTCATTGATGCCCTGCGCGACGCTCACGGCGAGCTGGTCGATGTGCATGTTGCACGGCGTGACCATGCTCCAGGTGGAGGCGACGCCGACTTGCGACTTCTTGAAGTCCTCCTTCTTGAAGCCGGTGGCGTAGAGCATGCCGCGGCTCGGGGCGCGCTCGATGCCGTCCACGACGATGGACGAAAAGGCGCGGGTGTCGGCGGCGGACGGTTTCGCGGAACGGGAAGCGGATTTCTTGCTCATATGACGGGCGGAGTTTGGGGAAGCCAGCGTTTCCGCAAAGGCGAAAGTGGCGCGGTCGGATTCGCCGGCGGGGGCGGTGGGCCCGGCTGGCGGCTTGCCTCCGGGTCTTGTTTCCACATCCTCCGCGCCGCATGACGCAACCACAGGCACTCGGCCTTCGGAAATCATTCGGCTTCGGCGACCGGTTGGGGCTCGCCACGCCCGGCCATCTCGCGGCCTTGCGGCGGTATCCCGACTTCGCCGGCATCTTTGCCCAGCAGTCGATCCGCGAACTAACCCGCACCCAGCGCACACCGGAAGAGGTCATGCTCGCCGCGCAGAACGCGCTGGCCGCCGCCGGCCATACGGCCCCGTGGGGGGCGGATGGCGACCATCTCAAGACGCCGGAAGACGTGCAGCGGGTCGCCGCCGCGGGCTTCTGCTTCTTCACCATCGATCCGAGCGCCTACGTCAATAACGGCGCTGACACGATGGACGAGGCCGGCTTGCGGGCCGAAGTCGCCCGTCAGGAGGCCGACGGGTTGTTCACGGGTTTCGACTGGCAGGATTACTACCTGAACCGCGTCTTCAACGTGAGTCCGCGCTTCTCGCCGTTCCGGTTCGACGAGGAGACTTTGCTCCGCGCCGCGGTGAAGTATGCCCGAGCAACCGCCCACGCGGCGGTCATGGGCGAGGCGATTGCCCAGGCTTCGGCCGGCCGGCCCTTCGACATCGAGGTGTCGGTGGACGAGACGGACTCGCCGACGATGCCGCTGGAGCACCTCTTCTTCGCGCTGGAACTCCAACGCCGCGGCGTGCCGAACCTGGTCAGCCTCGCGCCGCGTTTCATCGGCGACTTCGAGAAGGGCATCGACTACCGGGGCGACCTGGCGAAGTTCGAGGAACAGCTCAAGGTCCACGTCGCCATCTCCAAGTTTGCCGGCCCCTACAAGATCAGCATCCACAGCGGCTCGGACAAATTCAGCGCCTACCCGGCGATCGGCCGCGTCTGCGGCAGCCTATTGCACGTGAAGACGGCCGGCACCAGTTACCTGGAAGCCCTCCGGGTCGCGGCCCGCACGGATGTCTCGCTGTTCGCCGAAATCGCCGCCTTCTGCCGTGGTTGTTTCGACACGGACAAGGCCAGTTACCACATCTCGGCCACGAGCGCCCAGGTGGCGTCATTGCCGCCTTACCGGGGCTTGGGCGACGAGGCGGTCTATCTCGACGAGGTGGCCGGCCGCCAGTTGCTGCACGTGACCTTCGGCTCCGTGCTGACCCGCGGCGTGGATTCCCGGGGCCGCCGCTTCAAGGATTCGCTGCTGGAAATTCTGCACCGTCACGCCGACCTCCACGCGGAGTTGCTGGAGAAGCACTTCGTGAAACACCTTTCCCTGCTCAACGCCGGCTAATCTCCGAATGTTCACCCTCAACGAAGTTTCCAAGTCCTACGGCAGCAAGACGCTGTTCGAGGACGTTACCGTCACCATCAACCGCACCGACCGCCTGGGGTTGGTCGGGCCCAACGGCGCGGGCAAATCCACCCTCTTCAAGCTCATCCTCGGCCAGGAGGAGGCGGACAGCGGCACCATTTCCCGGCAACGCGGGGCGACGGTCGGCTTCCTGCCGCAGGAAAGCGCGCCGGCCGGCGAGGAGACCGTTCTGGAAGTCGCCACGAGCCATCATCATGGCGACGAGTGGCGCCCGATCGACGGCGTGGCCGTGGCCAAGGCGAAGCGCATCCTCAAGGGCCTGTCGTTCCGGGAAACCGACTTTGACCGGCCGGCCCGGGAGCTTTCCGGCGGTTGGGTCATGCGCACGCACCTCGCCCGACTGCTCGTGCAGGAACCTGACCTGCTGATGCTCGATGAGCCGACCAACCACCTCGATCTCGAGACGCTAATCTGGTTCCAGGAATACCTGCGGGCCTACCCGGGCGGCATCGTGCTGATCTCCCATGACCGCGAGTTCCTGAACAAGCTGGTCACCGGCATCCTGGAGCTGCGGAGCGGCAAGCTGTTCGGCTACACGGGCAACTACGATACCTTCCTCGAACAGCGCGACGCGCAGCAGGAACAGCAGGCGGCCGCCTTCAAGAATCAGCAGAAGGAAATCGGCAAGCTGATGGACTTCGTGAACAAGTTCCGCGCGAAGGCCTCCACCGCTACCCGCGCCCAGGCGAAGCTGAAGCAAATCGAACGCATGGAACGGGTGGACGCCCCGGAGGCGGAGGCGGCCGTCGTTGACTTCGCGTTCCCGCAGCCGACCCCGAGCGGGCACCGCGTCATCACGCTGCGGCAGGCGCACTTCGCCTACGGCGAGCACATCATCTACCGCGGCATTGATTTCGAGACGACCCGCGGCGAGCGCACCGTCTTCGTTGGCCCGAACGGCGCCGGCAAATCCACCCTGCTCAAGATGCTGGCCGGCGTCCTGACCCTGACGGGCGGCGAGCGCGACCTCGGGCCCAAGGCGCAGGTTGGCTATTATTCGCAGTATCGCACCGAGATGCTCCGGGTGGAGCGCACGGTCCTGGAGGAAGCCCTCGACACTCCCGCCCGGGTCACGGAGCTCTACGTCCGTTCGTTGCTCGGTTGCTTCCTGTTCCGCGACGACGAGGTCTTCAAGAAGGTCGGCGTGCTCAGCGGCGGTGAGAAAAGCCGCCTGGCGCTGGTGAAGATCCTGCTCAATCCGCCCAACTTGCTGCTGATGGACGAGCCAACGACGCACCTCGACATGGCCAGCATCGACGCCTTGATCGCGGCGCTGACGGAATACACCGGCACGCTCCTGTTCATCAGCCACGACGTCTACTTCATCCGCGCGCTGGCCACCCGGGTTCTCCACATCAACGCCGGCCGGCTCACGCCCTACGCCGGCGACTACGACTATTACCTGGAGAAGACCAAGGCGATTTCCGCGCGCACCGCGCTGACCGCGCAGTTGACGAATGGCCGCCCCACCAACGTCGTGGCCGCCCCCGTGAACCGCGCCGAAGCCGCCCGGCCGACGCAGAAGGATCGCCGGCAGCAGGCCGCCGAAGCGCGCAAGGTTTTGGGCGCCCAGAAGAAGCGGGTGACCCTGCTGGAAACTGAGATTTCCAACATCGAGAAGCGCATTGTGGACCTGACCGCGGAGCTGGAATTGCCCGCGACCTACGCCCAACCCCGGCGGGTCAACGAGATCAACCAGCTGCTCAAGCAGGCGACCGCGGACCTCGAACGTCGTAACGGCGAATGGGAGGCCGCCGCCGAGAAGTTGAGCGAACTGGAGACGACCGCGGCGGCGGGCTGACGCCGGAACCCGGGCCGGAGGGGCGGCAATGTGCGCGCTGGACACTGCCCGGGTTGCCAGCCGGCGGACTCCCTCTCTTCCCGCGGCGGGAGGAGAGGGCTGGGGAGAGGAGGCGGTCGGTGCGCGAAAAGACCCCTCTCCCCGACCCTCTCCCCGCTCGTGCCTCGCAGGGCGAGGGAGAAATCGGGGGCAGTGCCCAGTTACGCCCGCGGCGGTGGGCCGCCCACTTTGAACTTTGAACTTTGGAGCCCATGCAGGAAGGCTCCCCGCGTGGCCGAGCCGAAAGAAGAAACCCCGATTGACCGTCTCTGGAAGGAATACGCGAAGAACTTCCGGGACTTTGACGACCTGACGCTGGCGCGTTGGTGCTCGCAGACTTTGGGGCAGATCCAAGGCCGGGCCTGGCGGTTGTCCCATCCGTTGGTGGGCGCGTTCCGCTTGGCGGCGCAGTTGTCCCACGACCGGCAGATCTGGCTGAAACGCCTCGTGAACATCCCCGCGGGTTACTTGGCTGCGCCCTGCTGCCGGGCCCCGATGCTGCCGCTGTTCACCCGCGACGTCGTGGAAAATGGCCTGCTCTGCCAGCATTGCGGCGAGACCTGCGTGCCCTTCGCCGAACTGCCAACCAATCTCCAGCCGATGATCAAGCGCTGGGCGACCGCCTACCAGCCGATCCACGATGTGGCGCACTGGGACGACGGCCGCCGGAAGAAATCCCGCGACTACGACGCGGATTTCGAGGACGCCGCCCAGAAGGCCGAGCGGTTGCTCGCGGACGCCGCCCACGACTTGGTGCCGCCGTTGCTCGACATCTTTCCGGCCCTGATCTGGGAAGATCAGGACGAGTGCCTGGAGGTCCGGCCGGAGGACGTGCGGCTGTGAAGGCGAAGACGCTGCTCAAGATTCTGGCGGGCCTGACCGCGCTGCTGTTGGCCGTCATCGTTGTCGCCCTGCTGAGCGCCGATTGGGTGCTGAAGTCCGCCGTGGTCGCCACCGTGCGCCAGCAGACGGGTTTTCCCTTCGAGATCGGGCAACTGCGCTTGGGCATGCTCGACGGAACCCTGCGTGTGCAGGGGCTCAAGCTGGGCAATCCGCCGGGCTTCGGGGATCAGCCGATGGTCAGTCTGCCGGAACTATATCTCGCCTACGACCTCGAGGCGGCCAGGACCAACTCGCTGCGGTTTCGCGAAGTCCGCATCAATCTCGACCAACTCAGCATGGTCATCGATGCGCAGGGCAGGACCAACCTGACGGAGATCGCCGCCCGATTGGACAAGGCCGGCGTCGGCCAATCAAAGCCGCTGCCGACCAACATGCTCGGTGGCATGACCTTCGGGGGCATTGGCCGGCTGGAGATTTCGCTGGGCCAGGTAAACCTGACCGACCTCCGGGCGGGGGCGACGTCCCGGACGATCGTCATGGGGCTCACGAATCAGACCTTCACCAACGTGGTGGACCTCACGCCTTTGGTGCCGCTGGCGTTCAAGGTGATGGCCAAGACCATGTTCCAGCTCCGCTGAGCCGGCGGCCGGTCACTTTTTCTTCGCTGGCTTGGCCGGGGCCGGCTTCTTCGCGGCCGGCGGCCGGGGAACCGGCTTCGAGGTGTAGGTCACCTCGCCCGATGGCATGGTGCGGCCCGCCTTGAAGGCGAGCACCCGGAACGTGTGGCTGCCGGCCTGAAGCCGGCTCAGGTTGAAGGCCCAGCCGCCGTTCGTGGCCGCCGTCTGTTCGCCCAGGAGGTGGTCCACGTTGTTCTGGAAGTAGTTCAATCGGACTACGCTGCCCGGTTCGGCGGATCCGCTGAGAACGAAGGTCTCGTTGGAGGGCACGACACTGCCCGGAGCAGGCTGCAAGACCAGTGTCGGTTCCATCGCCGGTGGCGGTGGCGGCGCGATGACCGGCTTCGGGGCCGGCGGCTGGGGCAGCCAGATGATGCCTGCGATGACCAGGGCGAGCAGCACGGGCACGACGAGGAACTTGCCGTCGTAGCCGGCGATCCAGTAGCGGGGTTTGCCGTCGCGAAACATCAGGTCTCCTCGTTGCCCTTGGCCTGGGCCTTCAGCACGGCCAGTTCAGCCGCCATGTCATTGCGTTCGCGGGTCATCAGCTCCAGCTCGGCCAGCAGGGCTTCGTCGGCGCCGCCGGCGCCGGTGCCATTCCGCAGCCGTTCCGCCTCGGTTTCGAGTTCACGGTGCGCCCGCGACGTGACCAGCAATTCGGCTTCCAGCTCCTCGGCCTTGCCCTTCCAGGAGGAAACTTCGCGTTCCCACTCCCGCACCTCCTCCTTCAGCGATGCCAGCTCGCCGGACAGGTCCGGGGCCGGCGGTGGCGGCGGCACGGCGGCGGCTTGGGCGGCTTCGTCCCGCGCGGTCGCCAAGGCGGATTCCAGCCGGGCAACTTCCTGTTCCAGGGTCTGGCGAGTGGCATGGGCCGCGTCGAGATTGGCCTGAAGCTGGAGCGCCTGCTTGCGCCGTTCGGCGAGTTCCTCGCTGGCTTCGCCCAGTTGGTGGGCTAGCTCCTTCACCTCCTCGATGCGGGCCTTGAGCTTGTGTTCGGCGGCCAGGGCGTCGGCCCGGGCATCGCCGGTGACGGTTTCCAGCTTCTCGCAACGGGCCAGCGTGGCGGCCTTCTCGGCTTCGGCGGCGGCTCGCTGCCGTTCCGCGGCCAGGGCGTTTTCGGTGGCGGTCCGAGTGTCCTGTTGCGCGGCGCCAAGCTCGGCGGCCTGGCTGGCCACCACTTGTTCCAGCCGTTCCAGCTCGGCTTGCTGCACGGCCAAGTCGCGTTTGCCAGCAGTGATTTCGTCGGCGCGGTCAGCCAGTTCGGCGTTGGCGTTCGCCAATTGGTCGGTCAATTCGGTGACCCGGTCCTGGGCGGCGCGCAACGCTCCCTTGGTGTCGTTCAAGGCGGCCTGTCCATCGGCGTGCCCTTGCAAGGCAGTCTGCAAGTCCGCCTGGAGCGCGGCGCCCTTGGCGTTCTGGGCCTGAAGCTCGCGGTCCAACTGGGCGATCCGCACCTGGGCGTCGCTGTTTTCGCCGTTCGCCTGCGCCAGGCTTTTCCGCAGTTCGGTCGCGGCGTTGGCGTGGGTGACCGCCTCGGCCTCGATGTCGGCCAGGCGCAGGCTCAACGCGCTGGTCTGGCCGCGGAGATCGCTCGCCTCGGCGCGGGCGGAATCCAGCTTCGATTCCGTGGCGGCGAGCGTTGCCTCGGTGTCGGCCTTGGCCTGCCGGGCGGCGACCAGCGCGGCCTCGGTTTCAGCCAGCCGGGTCTTCGTGGCCGTGAGCAGGGATTCGGCGAGCGTGCGGCCTTTCTGCGCCTGGTCGAGTTCGCCGATCCGGGCCTTGAAGTCGGCCTGGAGCCGGTTGTGGCCGAAGCGCTCGGATTCCAGTTCCTCGCGGGTCTTGCGGAGCTGGGTCGCCGTGTGTTCGCGCTCCTCGCGGAGGAAGAACAGGTCGAGCAGCCACTTCACGAGGACGCCGACCAGCAGGGCGGCGGCCAGCCACAGGAAGGGGTGTTGGGCGATCAGAGTGCTCATGGAAAGGACGTCCGGAGTGACGTGCTGGACGCTACCGCGCGCCGGCGCCGAGGCGCAATCCCGCCGACACGCCGGCCGGCGAATTTCCGGCGCGGTGCGGCCAGGGTTCCGAATCCCCGCCGAGTTACCCGCCGACTTCGCCGTCAGTTGCCGTCGTTCAGCGGCTGGGTGCTGCGGAGGTAGGCGAACAGGTCGCGCACCTGCTGGTCGCTGAGGTTGGCGAGCAGGCCCTCGGGCATCAGCGAGGCGCCGGCGGGCTCCATCGACGCAATCTCGGCGCGGGGCAGGGGAACGTTCTGGCCGTCGGGCGTGCGCAGGACGACGACCTGGGCGTCCTGGTCGGCGCGGAAGCCGGTGAGCGAACGGCCGTCCTTGGTCTCGACGAGGAAGCTCTCGTAGCCCTCTCGGATCTCCGCGTTCGGATTGACGATGTTCAGCAGCAGGTTCGGCAGGTCGTTGCGCTGATAGACGGTCAGGTCGGGGCCGATTTCGCCGCCCTTGGTGAACAGCTTGTGGCACCCGCCGCAGTTTTCCAGGAACAGCTTCTTGCCGGCGTAAGGCGAACCGGTGGTGAGGTTGATGACCTCGGCGAGGCGGGTGATTTCCTGTTCCAGGTCGGCGGGAGTGGCCTGGCGGATGTTGGGCCAGTGTTTGGCGAGGAGGGCGGAAATAGTGGGGCGGGCTTCCAGCCTGCCGCTGCGGGCATCTTGCCCGCGAGTTGGAACTGGGGCTGGAAGCCCCGGAGACAGGCTGGAAGCCTGTCCCACTTCGGCGAGCGCCTTGATTCGGCGCACGAGGTCATTGGGCACGGCACCCTTATCCATTCGGCCGGCGTCCACGGCCTGCAACAGCGCCAAGGCCCAGTTCGCCCGGCTCGCAAGTAGGCCGAAGGCGGCGGTGCGGACGTCGTTCGGATAGCTCGCAAGCTGCGTCAGGATTTCGCCGGCGATGTCGGGCGAATCGTAGGCCTGAAGCGCGCCGAGGGCGGCCTTGCGAAGATCGGCTTGCTTGGCGTCGCGGGCGACGGCGAGCAACGCGGGGACAGCGCTGGCCTGTTTCGTTTCGCCGAGCACCTGGATGAGCTGGAGGCGTTTCGACGCATCGGCCTTGGGATCGGCGATCAGGGCGAGGGCCTGGGCGACGGCGGCCGACTTGCCGCGACGGGCACCGAGGAGCACGGATTCGCCGCCAGCGCGTTCCATCGCGGACAGCAGTTCCTCGGGCAGGCCGGCCATGGGGCGGCCCTGATACGCTTCCTCGAAGCCACGCGTGAGCTGGGCGGTCTGATCGGGGCCGGGCGAGAGCGCGAAGAGCTTGGCGCAGGTGAGCAGGTCGTCACGTTTGCCGGTGGCGGCGAAGCGGCGCATCAGGCGCGACAGGAGGTGCTGCTGGACGAGCGGTGCCCGCCACAGCTCGCGGTCGGCGAAGAGGGCGAGCACAGCGTCGCGATCGGAGGCGCACTTGTCCTCGATGGCCCACCAGAGCAGGAGCGGTTGGCGCGGATCGGCGGCGTCGCGGTCGTGCGCGAGCAGGTTGCGGACGATGGGCAGGGCCTGGGCGGCCGGCAGGCGCTTGGCGGTGCAGGCGAGCTGGGCGCGGACTTCGAGGCTGGGTTCGGTGGCGGCGAGGTCTGTGACTTGTTTGAGCAAGTTGGCTGGAATGAGTTTCTCGTCACCAAGCAGCCGGATTGCCCAAGCTCTCGTGATAGGATCGCCGAGGGCCAGGGAGACGCTGGAAAGTGGATCATAGTAATTTAGCTCATCTATAGATGCATATAGATGGTCTGAAAACTGAAACTCGGCGTGGCGAACCCAAAGATGTTCGAGTGGTGAGGGGGAAGTCTTACGTGGATTCTCAAACCTCCACGCGATGACAAGGCCGGTATGCCGCGCCACCTTGGCATTATCGCGAATCATCCTCAGTGCCATCTGGCGGATATGACGATTTGGATTCTGTATCAGGTGCGAGAGGCCGCCAGGCGAGGCGCCTGAGATATCCAGCATCTTTGCCGGCTTTGCTGCTTTCGCCCGCAGCCGGTAAATCCGCCCGTTGCTCGCGTCCATCTGGCCTTCGTGGTTGCGGTAGTGGTTCACCTGGCGGTCATACCAGTCGCACACGTAGAGCGCGCCGTCGGGGCCGAGCTTGATGTCCACGGGGCGGAACCACTTGTCATCGCTCGTCACGGGATGGCCGAGGTCGCGGGTGCGGAAGGTCGAGCCCTCGGGCGTGAGCTCGCTCAGCACGATGCGGCCCTGGAGCGGTTCCACGCCGAAGAGCTTGCCTTGGTAGCGTTCGCCGAGCGCGCCGCTGTCGTAGAGGACGAAGTTGTGCGTGAAGCGGTCCACGTCGGGGTGCGGCATCTGCGGGAAGTAACCGAAGGCATACGGGTTCGAGAGCGGGCCGTGCTTGTCGAAGCCCTTCTGGAGATACGCGCCCTGCATGTAGTGGAAGCCGCGCGTGTTGCCGCCGTTGTGGCCGCTGAAGATGCGTCCCGCGGAGTCGATCTCCAGGCCGAAGGCGTTGCCGCCGCCTTCGCTGAAGACTTCGTAGAGGCGCTTCTCCGGGTGGTAGCGCCAGATGTTCTGCCCCTGGGAGTAGATAGGGCGCATCGGCCGGCGGGCCTTCTTCGTAGGAGCCGACGCGAGGAGGTTCTGACTGGGCCCGTTGCTGGATGCTGGGGTCTGGATGCTGGATGGAAATGGTGCGTTGCCCGCCCTCACCCCGGCCCTCTCCCCCGGGGAGAGGGGGAA
>JBIIUN010000082.1:0-13177 GCA_044339945.1 Kapaibacterium sp. (SeqCode) | reverse complement strand
CATTTCTTGCGGGTGTCATGTTGATGGGGCATGAGATTTATGCAATGATTTGGGCAAGCTTTGGCTGGGGCTTGCCCCATTATGCCGGAGTGATGTCGTGGGAGGCGGCGGTTGGTGGGGTTGGCGATTGTCCAAGGCATTGGCTGGCATCGTGGCGGGGCAGGCTTTGGGGCAGCGCCCGGTGGAGCCGTTCCAGGATCATCCGGCTATGTCAGGCGTGGAAGCGGCTCGGCACGGACCCGGAGGTAACCAAGACCGGCCAGTTCGCCCCGGCGCGCCAGCTTCTGGAGGGGAAGCGTTCACCGCCTGCAAGGTCGCCACCGCGGCTTGGCGGGGAGAGCGGCCGCTGTGTTCGCAATAGCGGAAATCGCGACGTGGCGAGGTGCAAACCCACAGCCCGGTGCGGTCCCAGAGGAGGTTCTTCAGCCGGTTGCGGCGCCGGTTGGTGAACACGGACAGGGCGCCGGAGGTGACCGACTTCTGGAGCTGCCCGATGAGCAACGCTTGCAGGCCGCCGAAGCTCTTGCGCAGGTAGCACGGGTGAAACGCCGGGAACACCTTCAAACTCCGGGCGTATGCAAGAGATCTATTCGGTGATTGAGATGGATTGCAACACCAGCACAACGCTTTTGAAGGTTGGCTTAAATCAGTGTATTGGAGGCCGGGTCGAAAGTTTAACCCGAATCAACCCCTAGCCACCCAAGGGATTAGGTTACAGGTCTCAAGCAAGGAACACCCCGCCACTAAAAATGTAAACGGCAACTACCTACTCTCGCGCAAGCTAAACATGCACTACCATCGGCAATAAGGTGTTTGACGGCCGAGTTCGAGACGGGATCGGGTCGGTCCACCTTGAATGTCACCGAAAATTGTTTTCTGAAAAATGCGCTTACAAATGTCAAGCCAGAAGGCTTATTAGTATCGCTCAGCTGAAATCGTTGCCGACTGTGCACATGCGACCTATCAACCCAGTAGTCTGCTGGGAGCCTTAGGGAAACCTTATCTTGAAATTGGCTTGGCGCTTAGATGCTTTCAGCGCTTATCCTGTCCGCACATGGCTACGCAGCGATGCCTTTGAAAAGACAACTGCCACACCAGAAGTGCGTCCAACCCGGTCCTCTCGTACTAAGGTTGGATTTTCTCAAGTTTCCTTCGCCCACAGTGGATAAGGACCGAACTGTCTCACGACGTTCTGAACCCAGCTCGCGTACCGCTTTAACCGGCGAACAGCCGGACCCTTGGGACCTTCTCCAGCCCCAGGATGCGATGAGCCGACATCGAGGTGCCAAACCGGGTCGTCGATGTGAACTCTTGGACCCGATCAGCCTGTTATCCCTAGCGTACCTTTTGTCCGTTGAGCGATGGCAATTCCACATTCAACCATCGGATCATTTGGGCCTGCTTTCGCATCTGCTCGACTTGTAGGTCTTGCAGTTAGCCAGGCTTATACCCATACGCTCGACGCACGATTGCCAACCGTGCTGAGCCTAGCTTCGCGCTCCTCCGTTATCATTTTGGAGGAAGCCGCCCCAGCCAAACTGACCTGCACGCAATGTCCTTTGTCCGGCTACGGAATCAAAGTTAGACTCCTAATTGGTGAAGAGTGGTGTTTCACATTTCGGCTCAGGCGCAACCGAAGCCACGCCTTCAATGCCTCCCACCTACGCTAAGCATCACAAATCAGAAGCCAATACGAGCTTACAGTAAAGGTGCATAGGGTCTTTCCGTCCTACTGCGGGTATGCGGCATCTTCACCGCAACTACAGTTTCGCCGAGAGCCTCTCTGAGACAGTCGCTTAGTCGTTACAAGATTCGTGCAGGTCGGAACTTACCCGACAAGGAATTTCGCTACCTTAGGACCGTTATAGTTACGGCCGACATTCACGGGGACTTAGGTTCAAAGCTTCGCTTGCGCTAACCTCTTGCCTTGATCTTTCCGCATTGGTCACTTGTCACACCCTATACGTTGTCTTAATGACATGGCAGAGTGCTGTGCTTTTGTTAAACAGTCGCTAAGCGCAATTTACTGTGACCCTAAAAAGGGCACCCCTTCTCCCGAAGTTACGGGGCTAATTTGCCGAGTTCCTTAGAGAGGGCTATCTCGCTCGCCTTGGTCTACTCGACCCACCCACCTGTGTCGGTTTGCGGTACGGGCCCGAGGATATAACTTTTGGTTTTTTCTAGGCAAAGCACATGGGAAGACACTTTGAAATAATCTAAGTTCGGTCATTCACTGACCGCCTTCCCTGACGCCTTGCGGACCAATCGCTGAATCCACGAGGTTGCGGAATATTAAACGCATGTGCATCGACTACGCCATATGGCCTCGCCTTAGCTCCCGACTAACCCTAGGAGGACGAACCTAGCCTAGGAAACCTTGGGTTTACGGCGATCAGAATTCTCATCTGATTTATCGCTACTCGTGTCTGCATTCTCACTAGTTTTCGCTCCACCTCCTCTTCCGAATTGGCTTCGCCGCAAAAACTACGCTCTCCTACCAACATTGCTGTTCTGCGGCTTCGGTAGAAATCTTATCGCCAATCATTTTCGGCGCTGTGTCACTCGATGAGTCAGCTATTACGCACTGTTTAAATGATGGCTGCCTCTAAGCCAACATCCTCACTGTTTTTGTAACACAACATCCTTTTCACTTAGACTTCTTTGGGCACCTTAGCCGGCAGTCTGGACTGTTGTCCTCTCGACACCGGAGCTTATCCCCCGACGTCTGAGTGCTGTAGTAATGGTTCCAAGGGAATTCGGAGTTTGATTGGTTTTGGCATCCTGGTGTGGACCCTAAGCCATCCAGTGCTCTACCTCCCCTGTTTACTTTACAACCCTCGCCCTAAAGCGATTTCGGAGAGAACCAGCTATCACGGGGTTTGATTAGTCTTTCGCTCCTACTCTCAAGTCATCTCAGGATTTTTCAACATCCACCAGTTCGGTCCTCCACCTAGTGTTACCTAGGCTTCAACCTGCTCAAGAGTAGATCACCTCCGCTTCGGGTCTATTGCCAGGAACTAACGCGCGGTTAGCGCTCGCTTTCACTTTGCGTCCCATTGTTTAATGTTACGCCGCTCCGGACAATAACTCGCAGACTCATTATGCAAAAGGCAGGCCGTCGTCAAAATGACTTCGACACATTGTAGACGTAGAATTGCAGGATCTATTTCACTCCCTAAAAGGGTTCTTATCACCTTTCCCTCGCGGTACTGGTTCACTATCGGTTGCTGACTTGTATTTAGCCTTATCCGGTGGTCCAGACAGATTCACACAGAGTTTCACGTGCACTGTGCTACTTGGGAACTGATGGTTTCCTATACTTTTCTAACGCGGCTTTCACGCTCTTTGGCCTGACATTCCAGTCTGTTTTATATAGTCTAAGATTCCACTTTACCAGCCCCGCTACCCCAATCTGACAAGTCAGACTGGTTTAGGCTTGTCCGATTTCGCTCGCCACTACTCTCGGAATCACATCGTTTTCTTTTCCTCGGGTTACTGAGATGTTTCACTTCGCCCGGTTTTGCTGTATCACCTTATGAATTCTGGTAATACTGTTTGTGGGTTGCCCCATTCGGAAATCCGGGAATCAAAGCCTGTTTTCGGCTACCCCCGGCTTATCGCAGTTGTCCACGTCCTTCATCGCCATTCAGCACCAAGGCATTCACTCTACGCCCTTTGCAGCTTGACAAAAAATAAGCGCATTTTTCAAAGAACAAAAAAAGAAATGGGCCTGACCGGACTCGAACCAGTGACCCTGCGCTTATCAAGCGCATGCTCTAACCAACTGAGCTACAAGCCCGACAATGTTCGGTCAACAGCTTGAACTCGCGAATGTGCGACAAAATTTCTCCATAGAAAGGAGGTGATCCAGCCGCAGGTTCCCCTACGGCTACCTTGTTACGACTTCATCCCAATCACCAAGTATACCTTAAAGGTTCGCCTCCTTACGGTTGACAACGCCTTTTTGGGTGCACCCGGCTTTCATGATGTGACGGGCGGTGTGTACAAGGCCTGGGAACGTATTCACGGCGCCGTAGCTGATGCGCCATTACTAGCGATTCCAGCTTCATGCCGTCGAATTGCAGACGACAATCTGAACTGGGCGTGATTTTAAGGATTAGCTTGCCCTTGCGAGTTTGCAACCCATTGTATCACGCATTGTAGTACGTGTGCAGCCCTAGCCGTAAGGGCCATACTGACTTGACGTCATCCCCACCTTCCTCCTCGTTATAGCGAGGCAGTATGATCAGAGTGCCAATTAAGTTGCAACTGATCAAAGGGGTTGCGCTCGTTGC
Organism: Kapaibacterium sp. (SeqCode); assembly: GCA_044339945.1. Classification (GTDB taxonomy): domain Bacteria; phylum Verrucomicrobiota; class Verrucomicrobiia; order Limisphaerales; family UBA9464; genus CAIWAH01. The sequence continues at coordinate 8,882 of JBIIUN010000082.1, read as the reverse complement.
GGGACTTAACCCAACATCTCACGACACGAGCTGACGACAGCCATGCAGCACCTGTCTTGATTTGGTATTGCTACCTCGCCACTGTTTCCAGTGACTACTGTCAAGATGTCAAGGCTAGGTAAGGTTCTTCGCGTTGCATCGAATTAAGCCACATACTCCACCGCTTGTGCAGGCCCCCGTCAATTTCTTTGAGTTTTAGCCTTGCGGCCGTATTCCCCAGGCGGCGCACTTAACGCGTTAGCTTCGCCACGAACCAGTATAACCTAGCTCGCGGCAAGTGCGCACCGTTTACAGCCAAGACTACCGGGGTATCTAATCCCGTTTGCTACCTTGGCTTTCGCGCCTCAGCGTCTGGATCTGCTTAGGGGTTCGCCTTCGCCACTGATGTTCCTCTCGATATCTACGCATTTCACTGCTACACCGAGAATTCCAACCCCCCCTACAGCCCTCTAGCAATGCAGTCCCGCGAGCTTTCCATGGTTAAGCCATGGCATTTGACCCGCGACTTGCACTACCGCCTACGCGCCCTTTACGCCCAGTAATTCCGAACAACGCTTGGGACCTCTGTATTACCGCGGCTGCTGGCACAGAGTTAGCCGTCCCTTCCTCTTTCGCTACTATCAATGCCTCCAATGTTCTTGAAAGCACCTTGATCGCAAATGACAGGGGTTTACGGGCCGAAGCCATTCATCCCCCACGCGGCGTCGCTCCATCAGGCTTTCGCCCATTGTGAAAAATTCTCGACTGCTGCCACCCGTAGGTGTCTGGACCGTGTCTCAGTTCCAGTGTGGCTGGTCGTCCTCTAAGACCAGCTACCCGTCATCGCCTTGGTGAGCCTTTACCTCGCCAACTAGCTGATAGGCCGCGAGCTTATCGTCAGGCGCCAGGCCTTGCGGTCCCCAGCTTTTCTCGCCGAATTGCTTCGGCAAGCATATCCAGAATTAGCGCACTTTTCAGCGCGTTATGCCAGACCTCACGGAAAATTACCCACGTGTTACACACCCTTTCGCCACTACTGCGATTCAGTATTGCTACAGCCTCGCAATCGTTCGACTTGCATGTCTTATCCACGCCGCCAGCGTTCGTTCTGAGCCAGAATCAAACTCTCCAAATAAAAAATATACCAACTTTTTGTCGCACATTCTCGAATTCAAAGAGCAAAAATCACGGCAAAACTTATTTCAAGTTTGCCGCTTGTCGTTCGCTTTGTTTGCTCGCGACGCCGACAAACTATTTCACACACCGGGACGTGTAAAGAGTTTTGCGGAAGTTTTTTCGAAAGGCTCGAACAACACCCGATACCTGCAGCCTTTGGCGAATCCGGGGGTCCTTGATGCCGTTTTATCGGAGTTTCATGATTCCGTTGTCAGAGGTTGTGTGATTGCTGCGACGGAGTCGGCCGTTGGGCGAAGTGTCTTGCCGCAAGCGCCCTTAACGCCTGCGGCCGGCCCAGGTAACGAAATTCGAAGCCGAACACCTAAGTTTGACGCTAGACCTCCGCGCCCAAACGTTTGCTGGTCCCCGCCGTCTGCCCGGAGGAAGGCACTGGAATTGCCGTCAAAGGCGCTCCTCAACCGGTCAGGTTAAAAACGTGACGGCTCCCAACCCGATGGCCTGTCCGAGGGCTTTGGCCAAGTAACATGGTTGCAAAGGCCACGATACGAAACGGGCTACTCGGCGTTGGCTCAAACCTTGTCCGGCACCACGAAGGGCTTCCGGTATTCCCGGGTGAGCATCTCGTTCGCCTTGCGGTCGCTGGTGAAGCGTTCCTTCTTGGGATCCATTTCCAGGAATTCGCCGAAGGTCAGCTTGGTGCCCGCGATGTCCACCTCATTGGCGGCCAGGTGGGCGGCCATGCGCTCAAACGTCTCGTTCGCGGCAGGGTTGCTCTTGAGCCGCTCGCGGATGGCCTCGGGGCCAAGCGGCTGGCCGAGCCGCAGGCTGACGTTGCCGGTGTGGCACAGGGCACTGGAGAGGTGGCCTTCCAGGATGTCCGCGTTGAGGTCGGTGTGCTTCCGCGTGCGGAGCGCGGCGTAGAAGTTCTCGTAGTGATCCTTCGCGCCGGACCACTTCTTGATCTCGGCGCCCGAGTTGTCCACGGCGATGGCCGACGAGTAGTTCGGCACCAGGACGTGACCGTTCTCGCATTCGATGATCACGGCGACGCTGCCGCCGCGGTATTTGTCCATCTGCGGGGCGCCCTTCTTCTCGGGGAGGCCGCGGACCTCGAAGATCAGCGGGGCGACGTCGTAGTCGTGGAACACAAACTGGGTGTTGGGCGTCTGCCCGTCGTCCACGTAGCCTAGCCGGCCACCGATGCTGAAAATCTTGGGGGAAAGCGTCTGCTCGCCCAGGAACCACCGCGCGATGTCCATCTGGTGGATGCCCTGGTTGCCGAGGTCGCCGTTGCCGGTGTCCCACACCCAATGCCAGTCGTAGTGCAACCGGGACCGCATCAACGGCACCATCGGCGCCGGCCCGCACCAGAGATCGTAGTCGATGTTCGCGGGGATCGGCGTGGGCGCCGTGACCTTGCCGATGCTGTTGCGCGGCTTGTAGCACAGGCCGCGGGCGACCTTGATGCGGCCCAGGTTGCCGGCGCGCACCCATTCGACCGCCTCCTTGATGGCGAAGCTGGAGCGGCTCTGCGTGCCGGTCTGCACCAGCTTCCCGTATTTGCGGGCGGCCTCCACGATCTTGCGGCCCTCGAAGACGTTGTGGGAAACCGGCTTCTCCAAATAGACGTCCTTGCCCGCCTGCACCGACCAGATGGCCCCGAGTGCGTGCCAGTGGTTGGGCGAGGCGATGGACACCACGTCGATGTCGGGGCTCTCCAGCAGTTTCCGCAGGTCGCGATAACCGGTCACCTTGTCGCCTTCCTTCTCGAAGGACGCGATGCCCTTGGCGAGGACCTCGGAATCCACGTCGCACAACGCGACGATGCGGACCTTCTCGCCCTTCTTGCGGAGGCTGCGCACGCCGCCGATGTGGTCGCCGCCGCGTCCGTTGAAGCCGACCACGGCGACGCGGATCTCGTCGTTGGCGCCAAGCACGCGCGAAGCGGACGCGGCGGTCAGGAAGCTGGGGGTGGCGACGGTGGCCGCGGCCAACGCGGACGTCTTCAGGAAGTCACGACGGGTGGTGTTCATGGCGTGGTAATTGAATTTGAAATTGTAACAGGAAATGCCGCAACTCTGTGGAGTCGTTTGTCACCCGTATAGGCAAGCTCCTCACTCTCCTGAAAATCGAGAATACGAATGGACTGCGGCAAAGCGTCACCTAGCTCCGGCTTGAGGAAGTGCTCAATGTAGTAAAGAACGTCCGTCGTCTTGAACCAAGTAGTCGCGATGAGCTTTGGCGGTGTAAGATTCGTCCGGATAATGGCGTAGCGACTGGGCGTGTTTCGCGCGAAGCCAGGCGGTATGGCAACGCCGTGTTTTGCGCAGTAATCTTCAATGAGAAGTTTGTATTTCGAGGGCATGGTCAAATAGTCAACGTTTGCGCGCAGCCAAGCCTCACTTGGCGCCCTTCACCCACTCCTCAAACGCCGCCGTCACCTTCGCCTGCGTGGTGTCGCCTTGGTGGAAGATCATCCGGTAGCGGAACGTGACGCTCTGGCCGTTGGCAATCTTCAGGTCGCCCGCGCCTTTCTCCTTCTTCTCGAAGTCGTGGACGCCGAACGGATTCGCGGCGAACAGGCCGTAGTCACGCACATGCCACCACGTCGGGTAACGCGGATTGGCCGGATGATCGAACATCGCCACGCCGACCGTCTTGGCCCCGACCGGGCCGTAGTAATCCACCCACTTGGCGCGTTTGCCCCAGGTTTCGCCGTCCTTCACGCCCTCGGAATTCACGATGTGGCCCTTGCCCGGCTGATTCTTCGGCTGGGTGAGCCGCATGGACTCGGCAAGGCGGATCGCCATGGTGCCTTCCTTGGTGTCGCCGAGGACGAGGTCGCCGTTGGACGCAAAGACGGTCACCTCCAGGTCCACGATGCGTTCGGTGCCCTCGGGCGCATGGAACCGCAGCGTGCGTTCGTCGGCCGCGATCACCTTGCCATCCTTGGCGATCCACCGGTTGCGCGTGGTGAGCGAACCGGTCTCCCGGCCCGACTTCAGGTCCGCGAACGACTGGTGGACGGTCCGGCCAGCCTTGGCGGATTCGCTCCAGAAGTCCTGCCCGTTGGCGTCGCCGTGCGACCACCAGATCGAGTGATGATGCGGATGATCCTTCTCCTCGCCGCCGGGATCGGCCTGGGGCCACTGCCGCGTGAAGTGTTCGCCGTCAGGCCCGAGGACGGGGAACAGGAACGGCCGGGAAACGTCGCGAAAGTGATATTCCGTGAAGAGCTGGCCATTCAGCTCGACCCGCACGACGTTGTTGGTCTCGAACACCCGAACGCCCGGCCCGCCGGCGCGGGAAGCGGAGGTGGCGCACCCCGCGCTCCCCAGCAGGAGCAACGCAGCACCGGACGCGACGAGAGAGCGAAACGACACGGGGAACATGCTGCGGACAACGTGGCTCCCCGCGCGGAGCAGGGTCAACGGTTTTGTCCCGGCGCACCTCTAGGAATGCATCCGTAAAACCGGAACCCGGGCTGCCATTTGGACTGCGCCGGCAAGCCGGCGCTTTGGCTCCGCGGTCGGAAATCCCTTCGCGTATGGGTGGCCGGTCGCGGCGAAGCGAAAGCGGGGGCAGGCCCCCCGCAGTCCAAATGGGCCCGCCGCCGCCTTCGCCCGTGCGGTTTTGACAAGGCCCGCGTCCGTGGCCCAGAAAACGCCGTGACCTACGCGGACGCGCTCGCCTACCTGCAATCGCTGCGGATGTTCGGTTTCCAGCCGGGCTTGGAAACCACCCGCCGCCTCGCGGCCGCCGTCGGCAATCCCCACGAGCGGCTCCGTTTCCTCCACGTCGCCGGCACCAACGGCAAGGGTTCGGTCTGCGCGATGCTCGAAAGCGTCCACCGCGCCGCCGGTCGGCGGGTTGGGCTCTACACCTCGCCGCACCTCGTCCGTTTCGGCGAGCGCATCCAAGTCAACCGCGCGCCCATTCCCGACGCCGATCTCGCCCGTCACGTCGCGACGCTCCGGGACGCCGTGGCAAAGCTACCCGGCCTCGACCCGACGTTCTTCGAGTTCACGACGGTGCTGGCCCTGATGCACTTCGCCGAGCAGCGCGTGGACCTCGTCGTCTGGGAAACCGGGCTCGGCGGCCGGCTCGACGCGACGAACATCGTCACGCCGCTCGCCAGCGTGATCACCAACATCGGCTGGGATCACCAGAAGGTGCTCGGCGCCACCCTGCCCGCCATCGCGGCGGAGAAGGCCGGCATCATCAAGCCCGGCGTCCCGGTGCTCACCGCCACGCAAGACTCCGAGGCCCGCGCGGTCATCGAGTGGAAGGCCCGGGAACTCGACGCTCCGTGCCTGACGATCGGCCCGAGCGAACTGGCCAACTTCCGCCTGGAAGTCGGCCTGCTGGGCGCCCACCAGCGCGTGAACGCCGCGCTCGCCGCCGCGACCGTGAGGCTGCTCCGGGTGTTCCTGCCCGTGACCGACGAACAGCTCGCCGCCGGGCTCAAGCACGTGACCTGGCCCGGGCGGCTGCAACTGATCGTGCGCGGACCGCAGACGTTGCTGCTCGACGGCGCCCACAACCGCGACGGCGTGGCCACGCTCACGGCGGCGTTGCGCGACCATTTCCCCGGGCGGCGCCCCACGCTGGTGCTCGGCGCGCTCGCGGACAAGGACTGGCGCGAAATGGCCCAGGCCCTCGTCCCGCTGGCGGGACGCGTCATCACCGCCCCGGTGGCCAGCGGCCGGACCGTCAGCGCCGAGGAGCTCCGGACCGCCTGCGTCGCCACCGGCGCCGGCCGCCCCGTGAAGGCCGCCGCGTCCGCCGCCGAAGCGCTCCGACTGTGCGCCGCGGACCCCTTCGTGCTCGTCACGGGTTCGCTCTATTTCCTCGGCGAAATCCTCGAACTGCTGGGCCAAAGCCAGCCCGTTGGCGCCGAGGAACGTTCTCTCAATGAGTGGTCGCCGCCGCGGTAGGAGGAGCAGGCGAACAGGAGGTAACGGAGGTAACGGAGCCGGCAAAACCTCCCTCGCTGGGGCTTGCCCTATGGCGAGGTTTGTTGCCAGCAACATCAGCCGCCGGCCACCAGCGACTTGCCCCGAAGACCGCTCCCTTCGTTTCCTCCGTTCCCTTCTGTTCGTCCATTCCCGTTCCCCGCGGCATTTGCGCTTTGAGCTTCTGAATCCGCTCCTATCCTCCGCCGCATGTCCGCGCCCCTGCTGGAATTCCGCGACGTCTTCAAGGCCTATCCCGGGGCCGCGCCCGTGCCCGTGCTGCTGGGCGCCTCGCTGAGCCTCGCCCGCGGCGAAAGCGTCGCCATCGTCGGCCCCAGCGGCAGCGGCAAGAGCACAATCCTGAACCTGTTCGGCACGCTCGACCTGCCCGACCGCGGCACGATCACCTTCGACGGACGCGACCTCACCCAGCTCACCGCCCAGGAACTCGCCGCGCTCCGCAACCGGCAGATCGGCTTCATCTTCCAGAGCCATCACCTGTTGCCGCAGTGCAGCGTGCTGGAAAATGTCCTGCTCCCGACGCTTGCCGGCGCGGCCCAGACGCCCGCCGACGCCGAACACCGCGCCCGGCAGCTCCTTGACCGCGTCGGCCTGAGCCACCGCCTCGACCACCTGCCGGGCCAGCTCAGCGGCGGCGAACGCCAGCGCGCCGCGGTCGTCCGCGCGTTGATCAACCGCCCCGCGCTCCTGCTCGCCGATGAGCCGACCGGCGCGCTCGACCGCGCCAGCGCCACCAACCTCGGCCAGTTACTGGTCGAGCTGAACCGCGAGGAAGGCGTCACCCTCGTCGTCGTCACCCACAGCACCGAACTCGCCCAACGCATGGGCCGGACGGTGGAACTGCGGGACGGGAAGCTGGTCTAGCAGGCAACCGGCAGGACAAGGCGCTGAATGAACTTCGATTTGCGAATGCCGATTTTCGATTGGGCTGGCCGCATGACACCGCTGGCCTGGTGGGGCGAGACTCTGTCGAGCCCTGTCTGCCGGCCGCGCCGGCGCGAGCACAGCGAGCATCTCAGGGTAGAGGTTGGGGATGCTCACTCCGTTCGCCTCGCTCCGCTCGAGTCAGGGCTCGACGGAGTCGAGCCCCACCGGGTTACCACTTGCTGCGTGGGCCATCGCCTTCAATCGGCCTTCGCAAATCGACAATCGAAAACCCGATGAACCTCCGCACGCTCGCGCGGCGCTCGTTGCGCCATTACTTCCGCTCGCAACTGGGCGTGCTCGCCGGCGTCACGCTCGCCGCCGCCGTGCTCATCGGCGCACTGGCCGTGGGGGATTCGGTGAAGGGGAGCCTGAAGGCGAGGGCACTGGAACGCCTTCCCGGCGAGACGGCGTTTGCGCTGGCTACGGGCGAACGCTTCTACAGCCAGGCCCTCGTCACCAACCTGGTGCCCGATCCGTATGTGCAGCTCCAACGCTGGGCCTGGACCGCAGCCTCGGGAGACGGCAAGCTCATGGCGCTCGGGAAATTGGGAAACACCCGGATCGCAAACGCCCTGATCCTGCCAGGCGCATTGACCCGCCAGGACGGCTCGGCCCGCGCCAACCGAATCAGCGTGATCGGCCTGAACCCGGGCGAACTTCTCGTCGATGGGACCAACAGCCTGCCCGCCTCCCGTGATTTCTCGGGCGACCGAGTTTGGCTCAACGAATCACTGGCCGCCCAGTTGGCCGCAAAAGCGGGCGACCAAGTGGTCCTGCGCCTCCACAAGCCCAGCGCTCTGTCCCAGGACGCCGTGCTGTCCCCGCGCGACGAGATGTCAGTGGCTTTGCGGCTGACCGTCGGTGGAATTGTTCCGGCCACCGCCGGGGGGAACCTTAGCCTGCTGGCCAACCAGACTTCACCGCTCAACGCCTTCCTTTCGTTGGAAGCCCTGTCCGCCAGTGCCGGTTTGACCGGGAGGGCCAATTTGCTGCTCGCGGATTCACCGAGGATCATCCTCGACGAGAAGTCCTGGCGGTCCCGCTTGGTAAACTGGCTTGCCCAGAAAGGGGTCAAAGTGCCCCCAGGCTGGTTGTCCTCAACGCTTCATTCTACCCCGGCGACTCCCGTAGCTAATGCCTTTTTGGCCAAACTGCTGGGCGCCCAATGGACACTCGCGGATGCCGAACTCGAACTTCGTGCGCGGGAGGGCGCCACCCATACCGGACCCGTCACCGAACTCACCACCCGTCGCATCTTCCTCGAACCCGCCGTCGTCCGCGCCGCGTTGACCAACCAATCGGAAATCGGAAATCGGAAATCGGAAATTCCCGCGCCCACTCCCCTCCTCACCTACCTCGTCAACGGCCTTGCCCACGGCGACAAGCTGGCGCCTTACTCGATGGTCACCGCCGCGGGCGCACCCTACACGCCGGCCGACCTGAAGGACGACGAGATCGTCGTGAACCAGTGGCTCGCCGACGACTTGGGCGTGAAGCCCGGTGATTCCTTGGCGCTGACCTATTACCGCGTGGATGCCGGCACGCAGTTGCAGGAGCACACCAACACCTTCCGCATCCACAGCATCGTGCCGCTCGTCGGCCTGCACGCCGACCGCACGCTGATGCCCGAGTTTCCCGGCCTCTCGAAGGCCGAGAGCACGCACGACTGGGACGCCGGCTTCGATTTGGTTCACACCATCCGCGACCAGGACGAAGCCTATTGGAAACAGCATCGCGGCACGCCCAAGGCCTTCATGACCCTCGCCGCCGGACAGAAGCTGTGGGCCAACCGGTTTGGGGAGCTGACGGCGATCCGATGGTTTGTGGATGGCCCGCCCTCACCCCGGCCCTCTCCCCCGGGGA